>JBHOQO010000129.1:0-22488 GCA_042408925.1 Chloroflexota bacterium
GAGGCGGACTGCGCCGAGGCGCTCCGGCGCTTCCTCCACGAGATGGGGGCCCAGCCGACGCCGCAGGCGCGGCTCTCGGTGACGCCGACGAGCCTCCCCGCCGAGACGACGACGGTCCTCCTCGAAGCCCGCGGCAAGTCGACGTAGCGCGGGGCGTCAGCCGCGGACGATCCGGCCGGCCTTCACGACGGCCCGAACGAGGTCGGCTCCGACCCAGTAGGGCAGCTGGTCGACGGACGGAACCCGCCAGACGACGAGGTCGGCCGCTCGGCCCGGTTCGAGGGCACCGATCCGGTCGCCGAGCCCGAGGGCGTGGGCGGCGTTCACGGTGACGGCCGCGAGCGCCTCGGCCGGCGTCATCCGCAGCTCGACGACGGCGTGGCTCAGGACGAGCGGGAGGTTCGGCGTCGGTGCCGTTCCGGGATTGAAGTCGGTTCCGAGGGCGACCGGGACGCCCCGCTCGATGAGCCGCCGGGCGGGAGCCCGCCCGGCCTTGCCGAGGAACCAGCTCGTCACCGGCAGGAGGACGGCGACGACGGGTCGGCCTCGCTGCGCGGCCTCGGCGAGTGCCTCGATCCCGGCCTCCGAGACGGCGGCGAGGTGGTCGGCCGCGGTGGCCCCGAGCTCGGCCGCCAGCTCCGCACCGCCCGAGGGGGCAAGCTCGTCGGCGTGGAGCCGGATCCCGAGGCCGAGCCGACGGGCCGCCGCCAGGATCGTCCGGGCCTCCTCGACCTCGAAGACGCCGCGCTCGCAGAAGATGTCGCAGAAGCGGGCGAGCCCCCGGGCGGCGACGGCCGGGAGCTGCTCCTCGACGACGTGGCGGACGTACCGCTCCCGGCCGACGGCCGGCTCCGCCGGCGTCGCGAACTCCGGGGCGACGGCATGGGCGCCGAGGAACGTCGGGACGACGTCGACCGGGCCCTCGGCGCCGAGTGTTCCGGCAACCTCGAGGAGTCGGAGCTCGGTGGGGACGTCGAGGCCGTAGCCGGACTTCACCTCGACCGTCGTCGCCCCGTGGCGGAGCATCTCGGCGAGCCAGCGCCGGCCGTGGTCGAGGAGGGCGGCCCGCGAGGCGGCCCGGGTCGCTCGAACGGTGGCGAGGATCCCGCCGCCGGCGGCGAGGATCTCGAGGTACCCGGCGCCGCGGAGGCGGAGGAGGAGCTCGTCCTCGCGGGACCCGGCGAAGAGGAGGTGGGTGTGGGGATCGACGAGGCCCGGGGTGACGAGGCCGCCGGCGGCGTCGAGGACGACAACGCTCGAGCGCTCGAGACCGGCAACCTCGATCGCGGCCTCGACCGCCGAGCGGGGCCCGACGGCGAGGATGGTCCCCTCCCAGGCCGCGAGGGCGGGCGGGTCGGGGTCGTCGGGACCGCGGCGGGAGAGCAGCCCGAGTTCGCCCTGCCCTTCGCCCCGCCGGAGACCCCCGGCGAAGGTGGCGATGGCGGCGGCGCCGACGACGAGGAGGCCGGCCGGCGCTGCAGCGCCGGGGGTGCCCGCGGACAGGGTCACGATCGATCGGGCTCGCCGCCCGCCCGCGCCTCCATCGCCGCCGCGAGCCGGAGCTCGAGGGCCCTGTCCGGCCGGAAGTCCCGGAGGCGGATCGCCCGGGCAGCGACGGCGAGGCGCTCCTCGAGCGGCGCCTCCGCCCCGACCCCGGCCCGCTCGGCGACGTCGAGGAAGGCGGCGAGCGGAGCGAGGCCGATCAGCTCCGATTCGGCCGGCGCCACCCCCTCCTCGGCGGCGAGCTCGGCGACGGCCTCCCAGACCCGCCAGAAGGGGGTGATCCGGAAGTCGAGGAGGTTCATCGAGACCTGGGCCCGGCCCCGTTCGGCGATCCAGAAGCCGTTCGCCTGAACCCTCGGGAGACCGCCGCCCGATTCGCGGACCCGGCGGGCGATCCGGCGGGCGACCTCGAGGTCGGTCGTGTCGAGGTCGATGTTCCAGGCGATGAGGAACGGCCGGGCCCCGACGGCAACGGCGCCGGCCCGCGGGTGCATTCGGGGGGGACCGAAGTCGGGCTCCCGCCCTCGCTGCCCGATCTCACGCTTCAGGCCCTCGTACTGGCCCCGTCGGATGTCGGCGAGCTTCACCCGGTCCGGCCGGAGGGCAGCCTCGCCGTAGAGGTAGACCGGCAGCTCGAAGCGCTCGGCGATCCGGCGGCCGAAGGCCCGGGCGACGGCGACCGCCTCGGCCATCGACGTCGCGCCCAAGGGGACGAAGGGGACGACGTCGACGGCCCCGATCCGGGGGTGCTCGCCGCGGTGGGCCTCCATGTCGATCGTCTCGATGGCGACCTCGACGAGCCGTTCGAGGGCCCGGCCGACGGGCTCCGCTTCGCCGGCGAGGGTGAAGACGCTCCGGTTGTGATCGGGGTCCGAGGAGCGGTCGAGCAGGTAGGCGCCGGGCACCGACGCGAGCGCCTCGGCGAGGGCGTCGACGACCTCCGGACGACGGCCCTCGGAGACGTTGGGGACCGACTCGAGGAGCGGGTTCATGGCACCATCCTGACATGCCGGGCCGACGGCCGTCCGGCCGACGGCCCCCGGACACGCTCACCACGCGTCACGGTGAACGGAGGTCGCCATGGAACTCGGAGCACCGCAGGTCACGATCCAGGTCCGCGACAACGGGAACTACAAGATCACGGGCCCGATCCGGATCGTCGATGCCGAGGGGAACGAACTCGTCCTCCCGCCCGGGAGCGCGGTCACGCTCTGCCGCTGCGGCCACTCCGAGACGAAACCCTTCTGCGACGGTTCGCACAAACGGGTCGGCTTCGAGAGCGTCGTCCGCGCTCCGGGCCCCTTCGGAACGCCGTAGACTTCGGCCCCGGCCGACCGGCAGTCGGGCGGACGGCCACCGGCCCCGCCCGCCGAACCGCTCGCTGATCGAGCCCGCCCACCGAAGAGGAGACCGCCCTGCGCCCGATCCGCGCCGCCCTCGCCGCTCGATTGTCGCTCGGGCTGCTCCGTCAGCCCGACTTCCGCAAGCTCTGGACGGCGGAGACGATCAGCCAGCTCGGGACCCAGGTCAGCCTCCTCGCCGTCCCCCTCGTCGCCATCGTCCTCCTCGATGCGACGCCGTTCGAGGTCGGACTGCTCGGGACCGTCGAGTTCCTGCCGTTCATCCTCTTCTCGCTCCCGGCCGGGGCTTGGATCGACCGGCTCCGGCGCCGCCCGATCCTCATCGCCGGCGATCTCGGCCGGGCCCTCAGCCTCGCCTCGATCCCGATCGCCTACGAGCTCGGGGCCCTCACGATCTGGCAGCTGTACCTCGTCGGGTTCGTCAACGGCATCCTCACCGTCTTCTTCGACGTCGCCTACCAGGCCTACCTGCCGTCGCTCGTCGAGCGGGACCAGATCGTCGAGGGGAACGCGAAGCTCGAGATCAGCCGCTCGGCCGCCCAGATCGCCGGGCCCGGCCTCGGCGGCCTCCTCATCGGCCTCCTGAGCGCTCCGATCGCGATCGTGCTCGATGCGGCGAGCTACCTCGCGTCGGCGGGCTTCGTCTGGCGAATCCGGCGGGTCGAGCCCGATCCGGGAGGGGCGGGGTCGGCGGCGGACGGGCGGCGGCCGTCGATGCGGGCTGAGGTCGCCGAAGGGCTCCGCTACGTTCTCGGTCAGCCGCTCCTCCGCTCCATCGCCGCCTGCACGGCCCTCTCGAACCTCTTCGGGACGGTCGGCTTCGCCGTCTACCTCGTCTTCCTCGTCCGCATCGTCGGGCTCTCGGCCGAGCAGATCGGCCTCGTCGCCTCCCTCGGCAACGTGAGCACCCTCGTCGGCGCCGTGGCAGCCGGCGCGATCGCCCGCCGCCTCGGGGTCGGGCCGACGATCATCGCCGCCGCGATCCTCTTCGGCCCGGGGCTCGTCCTCGTCGCCATCGTCCCGCCCGGGGCCGCGGCGATCCCGCTCCTCATCGCCGCCGGCCTCCTCTTCGGCCTCTCGACGATGGTCTACAACATCAACCAGGTCAGCCTCCGTCAGGCGATCACGCCGACCCGCCTCCAGGGCCGGATGAACGCCACGATGCGCTTCATCGTCTGGGGGACGATTCCGATCGGTCAGATCGTCGGCGGCGCCCTCGGGACCGTCGTCGGGCTGCGCGAAACGATCTGGATCGGGGCGATCGGGAGCCTCTTCGCCTTCTTGCCGCTCCTCGTCGGCCCGCTCCGGCGGCTCCGGGAGGTGCCGGCGCCGCTCGCCGACGACGCGATCGCCGCTCCGCCGGTCGAGCCGGTCGCGGTCGCCGTCGATCCGCCGGCCTGACGGCCGCCGACCGCGCCGCGGACCGCCCTATTCGCCGCTCTCTTCGGCCGCCATCGGGATCCGCAGCCCTGCCCGCCGAGCCGCCGCGATCGCCGCCTCGTAGCCCGCGTCGGCGTGGCGGAGGACCCCGGTCGCCGGGTCCGTCGTGAGGACCCGTTCGAGCTTTCGGGTGGCGAGCTCGGTCCCGTCGGCAACGACGACCATCCCGGCGTGCTGGCTGTAGCCGATCCCCGTCCCGCCGCCGTGGTGGATGCTGACCCAGGTCGCCCCCGCGGCGGTGTTCACCAGGGCGTTGAGGAACGGCCAGTCGGCGATGGCGTCCGAACCGTCCCGCATCCCCTCCGTCTCGCGGTTCGGCGAGGCGACGGACCCGGCGTCGAGGTGGTCACGGCCGATGACGATCGGCGCCGAGACCTCGCCCCGGGCCACGAGCTCGTTGAAGGCGAGCCCGGCCGCCGCCCGCTCGCCGAGGCCGAGCCAGCAGATCCGGGCCGGGAGCCCCTGGAACGGGACCTTTGCCTCGGCCATCTCGATCCAGCGTCGGAGCCCCGCATTCTCCGGGAAGAGCTCGAGGATGGCCCGATCGGTTCGGAGGATGTCGGCGGGATCGCCGGAGAGGGCGACCCAGCGGAAGGGCCCCTTCCCCTCGCAGAAGAGCGGCCGGATGAAGGCCGGCACGAAGCCCGGGAAGTCGAAGGCGTCGGCGACGCCAGCCTCGGCCGCCTGGGCCCGGATGTTGTTCCCATAGTCGAAGACGACCGCCCCGGCGGCCTGGAAATCGAGCATCGCCCGAACGTGGTCGGCGATCGATTCGAGGGCGCGCTTGACGTAGCCCGCCGGATCGGTCCGGCGGACGGCGGCCGCCTCGTCAAGGGAGAGGCCGGCCGGGATGTAGCCGTTGAGCGTGTCGTGGGCGGAGGTCTGGTCGGTCACCGCGTCGAAGCGGACGCCCCGCCGAACGAGCTCGGGGTGGGTCTCGGCGGCGTTCCCGACGAGGGCGATGCTGAGCGGCCGACCCTCGGCCGCCGCCTCACGAGCCCAGTCGAGGGCTTCGTCGAGGGATTCGGTCAGCCGGTCGACGTAGCCGATGGCGTGCCGCCGGCGGGCCCGCTCCGGGTCGACCTCGACGCAGAGGGCGACCCCCTCGTTCATCGTGATCGCCAGCGGCTGGGCCCCGCCCATCCCGCCGAGGCCGGCCGTCAGGACGAGCCGACCCCGGAGGGTGCCGCCGAAATGCTGGCGGGCGAGCTCGGCGAAGGTCTCGTACGTGCCCTGGAGGATCCCTTGGGTCCCGATGTAGATCCACGACCCGGCGGTCATCTGGCCGAACATCGTCAGGCCCGCCCGCTCGAGGTCGCGGAATACCTCCCAGGTCGCCCAGCGGCCGACGAGGTTGCTGTTGGCGATGAGGACTCTCGGCGCCCACTCGTGGGTCCGGAGGACGCCGACGGGCTTGCCGGACTGGACGAGGAGGGTCTCGTCGTCGCCGAGGCGGCGGAGCTCCCGCACGATCGCGTCGAAGGCGGCCCAGGAGCGGGCGGCCCGACCGGTCCCCCCGTAGACGACGAGGGCGTCGGGGTTCTCGGCGACCTCGGGGTCGAGGTTGTTCATGAGCATCCGGAGCGCGGCCTCTTGGGGCCAGCCGCGACAGGAGATCTCGGGGCCGCGGGGCGCCCGGACGGGCCGGGCGCCGGGAAGGGGAGGGAGGCGGCCGGCGGCGGGCGCTGTCCGTTGCGCCGCTGGGGTTGCGGTCGGCGTGCGGGTCGACATGGCGATGACCTCCATCGCGCAGGCGATCGGTGTCGTCCTCGGCACCGGGTCCTAGTCTGCGCCTCGGCGGCCGGCTTGTCACGGGCCGTCGGTCGTTCAGCCGAGCCAGTCCGGCCCGGCGGCAGCCCGGCGACGGCCCGGACACGGACCGGCTACTGCCCGACCGCGGCCATGAGCGCCTCGCCGAGCCGGCGCTCCCCGAGCGACTGGGCCGAGATCACGAGCCCGCGCTCGGCCAGGAGGACGTGGTACGTCCGAACGCCTTCAGCGCAGATCCCGACGGCGACCGGGCGCCCTCCGAGGGTGAGCTCGGCGTGGCCGCTGACCCCGCCGGCCCGCTCGCAGACGCCCCGATCGAACGAATCGCGCCAGGCCCGATAGCCCGCCGCGTCCAGGCTCTCCGATCGTAGGTGGGCGACGAGGGCGACGACCTGGTCGCCCGAGGCGGGATCGACGGCGACGGCAAAGGCCATCCGGTCGACGACGGCGGCGACCGTCGGGTCGGCGGCGGCCTCCGGGACCGCCTCGGGAATCGGGACGAGGGCGAGGCCGTCGACGGCCGCCGGGAGGACGGCGAGGAGCGTCTCGTCGGCGACGACGGCGGGCCTGCTCGGCGACCCCATCGCCGGCGGCCCGGGAGGAGAGGAGGACGGGCCGGGCGAGGCCGACGCCGGTGGGGTCGCGGCGGTTGGGGTAGACGCGGCGCCGCAACCGGCGAGCAGGAGCGCCAGGACGACGAGCGGCGCGCCGCCGAGGCGTCGCCTCCCGTCTTGTCTCGGCACCCTGCCGTCCCTGCTCAGCCGAGTTCGCGGCGGACGACGGGGTAGCGCGGGTCGTCGACGACGACCCGAAAGCCGCAGCCGACCCAGAAGCCCGGGTCGGCGGCGCTCGTCTCGTCGGGCTTCGCCCCGACCTCGGGATACGCCTCGACGGCCGCGAAGCCGCGCCGGGCGAGATCCGCACAGACCTCCTCGACGAGCCGCCGGGCGAGCCCCCGGCGACGGGCGGCCGTCGTCACCGCGATGCAGGTGATGACGGCAGGGAGCGGGCTGTCGGGGAGCTGCGGGTAGAGCTCCCGGACCCGGAGCGCCCGGGGGTACGCCGAGAGCGGCCCGAACTGGGCGTAGGCGGCCGGTTCGTCGTCGACGAGGAGGACCTTGGCGTAGCTCCCGAAGACGCCGAGGCCGCGGCCGAGGAGGCCGAGCTTGCGGGGTCCGCTCGGGGGGACGGCGGCCGGGCGGCGCGGCGCGAAGGGGTTCGGCGCCGGCTCCGGCGTCTCGCCGGCGAGCCAGGCGAGGGACGGGCGCTCGGCCGGCGGGGCGAAGGGGTTGTTCGCGAGGCGGTCCGCCTCGCTGGGGGCGAAGGGGTTCTCGCGCCAGGCCGGCTTCGTCGGCCGGAAGGGGTTGTCATCGAGGGGTTGGCGAGCGGGCCGAGCCTCCCCCGCCGGTCTGAGCCAGTCGGGTCGGGATCGCTTCGAACCGCGGTCGGGGTCCTCCCAGTAGTCGCAGGTTCGGTGGTCGAAGCGGGGGTCGGCACAGGGCGGGATGCGCTCGAAGCTCGCCTCGTCGACGACGTCGAGGATGCGGATCTCCGCCATGGCGGGATCGAGTCTACCCGAGGGCGAGCCGCGGTTCGGGTGCCGCGGGTCGGGCCGTGGATCGTGGTTCGGTCCCATCGTGCGCTCCACCATCGGCCAACACCTCACGAAGGGGCGCCACTCCGGCGGCCGGGACGCAGCGCTGGACGCGGCGGGCACGCGGCGGGCTCATGGGACCCCCTGAAGCGGCCCTCCCCGTGACTCCGCCGGCAGGAGATCGGACATCTTCCCGTGCGGTGAGCGTTAGCGCGGCCGGAGCCGACGGTAGCGCCAGCTCGGGGCCCGTCTCCTGCGGTCCCCACGCTCGACCCGAGGGGCGAGGGCGACCGTCGAAGATGCTCAACCGTCTGCTCCGGCCACCTTCGCGGACATACGCCCGTCGCTCGAGCGTATGTCCGGAACGGGACGCCGGACGACCGGTTTCTCGCCCGGGACGCACCGGGCGCACGCTCACAACCCCCCGGGCCGATGGCCGGACCCTCCCCGTCCGAGCCTCGGCGCGGCGATAGTGCGCGCGTGGCGAGAAGATGACCGAGTTGCCTGACGCCGAGGGATTCGTGACGTCGCACCGGGTGCCACGCGAGGCGCGGAGTCGCCCGGAGGGCGGCGTGCTGGTCGGGATCGAGTCGACCGCGAGCGCCGTGCACGCCTCTCACCGGTAGTGGTAGCGTGGTGGTACCCGGTGCGCCTCGAACCGGGTCCGGGGGACGCGTCCCGGAGGTCTCGCGCACGAGGAGCGAGATGGACGACGAACCAGACCACTACGCCATCCTCCAGGTGGCTCCGACGGCCGAGCCGGCCGTCATCGCGGCCGCGTATCGAGCTCTCGCCCGTCGACACCACCCCGACGTGGCTGGCGCGGCCGGCGAGGAGGCGATGCGGCGGATCAACGCCGCCTGGGAGATCCTCGGCGATCCGGATCGTCGGGCCGACTACGACCGGCGGCGCGCGGCCGCCGGGACGCCCGCCTCGGCCCACCCGACCACCGCCTCGCCCGGTCCCGACGGGCCGGCAGGGACGAGCCGGGGAACCTGGTCCCCACAGCATGCGACGCCCACAGCAGGCTCAGCGGGGCCCGAAGCGGGAGGTCCGCCGGGCAGTCGGGGAGGCGCCGCCAGCTGGGCAGCGGAGGGCCCGGCAGCGTCCACGTCGGGAGCGCCCGCCGGGGCCAGATCATGGCCGTTCGGCCCCGCCGGCCCGCCGCCGGGCCGACCGCACGGCAGCGTCCTCGCCTTCGGCCTCTTCCGCGGCTGGTCGCTCGGCGAGATCGCTCGCGTCGATCCCGGCTACCTCGAATGGCTTGAGGGCAAGCCCGAGGGCCGCCCCTACCTCGGCGAGATCGACGAGCTCCTCCGGGCGATCGGTTGGCGGCGACCGCCCGACGAACGGCGGCCCGGGGTGCGCCACAAGAGGCGTTGGCGGTTCGGTCCCGGGTAGGGTCGGCGGGTAGGGTCGCCCCGCGCCCGACCGTCCCCGTCGCCGTTACGCCCGGGGCGCCCGGTCCGGCAAGCCCGTCGCCCCCTCGACGAGGTCGACGAGGGCACCCGAACGGACGAGCTCGGTCGCCGCCTCGAGGTCCGGACCCGGCTCCCGATCGGCGACGAGGGGCGGCACCCGCTCCCGGATCCGTCGGTGCGCCTCGGCGACGCCGAGGCCGGGCTTCGGCGCCCCGGCCGCCAGCCGCAGGTCGAGGGCCTGGGCCGCGCAGACGAGCTCGATCCCTACGATCCGCTCGACCCCTTCGAGGAGCCGCCGGGCGAGCCGGCCGGCGATCGGACCCATCGAGACGTGGTCCTCCTGGTTCGCGCTCGTCGGGATCGAGTCGACGCTCGCCGGGTGGGCGAGGACCTTGTGCTCCGAGACGAGGGCCGCCGCGGTGTACTGGAGGAGCATGAGCCCCGAACTCAGGCCGGGTCGCGGGGAAAGGAACGCCGGCAGCCCCTCGTTGAAGCGCGGGTCGAGGAGGAGGGCGATCCGCCGCTCGGAGATGGAGCCGAGCTCGGCGAGGGCGAGCTTCGCGAAGTCGAGGGCGAGGGCGACCGGCTCGCCGTGGAAGTTCCCGCCGCTGATGACCCGCCCGCCCCCGGTGGCGAGCGTCTCCTCGGCCGCCGCCCCGCCCTCGGGGAAGACGAGCGGGTTGTCGGTCGCGCTGTTGCACTCGATGTCGAGGACCCGCTCGAGGTACCCGAGGGCGTCCCGAACCGCGCCGTGGACCTGGGGCACGCAGCGGATCGAATAGGGGTCCTGGACCTTGTGGGGCGAGCGGTGATGGCTCGCCTGGAGCTCCGAGCCGCGGAGGAGCCAGCGGAGCTCGGCCGCCGTGGCGATCTGGCCGGGATGGGGTCGGGCGAGCTGGTAGGGCGCCGCGAAGGCGACCTCGGTGCCCAGAAGCGCCTCGACCGACATCGCCGCCGCCACCGAGGCCGTCCGGACGAGCCGCTCGGCGTCGACGGCGAGGAGGGCGCCGAGGGCGGTCATGAGCTGGGTCCCGTTCAGGAGGGCAAGCCCCTCCTTCGGCTCGAGGACGAGCGGCTCGAGGCCGACCTCGCGGAGGGCGACGAGGGCCGGCAGGACCTGGCCCCGGAGCTCGACCCGGCCGCGACCGATCAAGGGGAGGGCGAGGTGGGCGAGGGGCGCGAGGTCACCCGAGGCGCCGACGCTCCCCTGCTCGGGCACGACCGGGTGGAGGCCCCGCTCGAGGAAGGCGCAGAGCCGCTCGACGACGAGGGGCCGACAGCCCGAATGGCCGAGGGCGAGGGTGTTCGCCCGGAGGAGGAGCATCGCCCGCACGACGTCTCGCGGGAGCGGCGGGCCGACGCCCGCGGCATGGGAGACGAGGAGGTTCTCCTGGAGAGCGGCCGTGTCCTCGGGCCCGATGACCGTCGTCGCGAGCGCCCCGACGCCGGTCGTGACCCCGTAGACGACCTCGCCGGCCGCGACGAGCCGCTCGACGACGGCCCGCGCCTCCTCCATCCGCGCTCGGGCAGCGGGATCGAGACGAACGGGGGCGTCGCCCCGGGCGACGGCCTCGACGGCGTCCAGGGTCAGATGGGCGCCGGTGAGCAGGATCTCGGGGTGGGCGGACGCCGGGGCCACCCCGTCAGCATAGTCCGGCCGCCTGGCCGGTTCAGGACGCCGCCGACGACGAGACGCAGGTATCCTCCCCGAGGCGCTTGCCCCAAGCACCCTCGCCGATCGACCGGCTGCAGGAGACCCGATCCGTGCTCGAGTTCCTCGACCGCGCCGTCATCCCCTTCCTCGCCGCCCTCTACGGATCCGTCGGCTACGCCGGCGTCTTCGTCGCCATGGCGATCGAGTCGGCGATGATCCCGCTCCCGTCCGAGCTCATCCTCCCCTTCGCCGGCTTCCTCGTCTCCGATCCCGCCCGCCTCGAGCCGCTGACCGGCGCGTCGTGGAACTTCTGGGGGGTCGTCATCGCCGGGACGGCCGGCAACACCGTCGGCTCCGTCGTCGCCTACCTGGTCGGCGTCCGAGGCGGGCGACCACTCCTCGAGCGCTACGGCCGCTACCTCCTGATCCGCCCCCACGAGCTTGCCCTCGCCGACGCCTTCTTCGCCCGATACGGCCCCGCGACGGCGTTCTTCAGCCGGCTCCTGCCCGTCGTCCGGACGTTCATCAGCCTCCCCGCCGGGGTGGCCCGGATGTCGCCGGGGCGGTTCGTCGTCTACTCAACGGCGGGCGCCCTGCCCTGGTCGGTCCTCCTGACCTTCGCCGGGGTCCAGCTGGGCGAGCACTGGACGGAGATCCGCCACGCCCTCGCGCCCCTCGACTTCGCGGTCGCGGTGGCCGTCGTCGTCGGCATCGCCCTCTTCGTCTGGTGGCGGCTCGGCCAGCCGGGCTGGGCGGGGCGGGCGCGGTCCTAGCGACGGGGCCCTGACGCCGTCCTCGACGACCGGGTACGATCGGGTCGACGATGCGCGAACCGACCGACCCTCACCTCGACACCACCGAGGCCGCCGACGCCGCCGCCGGTCACGCCGCCCACGGCGCCCATGGCGAGCACGGAGACGAGGAGTCCGAACCCCTCGGTCCGATCGATCCGCTCGCCTGGGGCGCGGGCGCCCTCGGCGTCGTCCTCGGCCTCGTCATCGCCGGCTGCTTCGCCCTCGCCACGAGCGGCCTCGGCGCCCTTTGACGGTCGGCGCGGCTGCCTGACGGTCGGGTGGCGGCCTGACGGTCGTCGCGCGCATTCCCGCCCCCCGTCGGCTGCATCCCGGCGTATCGGCCCCGTCCCGGGCCGACATCGCGCCAGACTCTGTGCCAGGTTCAGCCGACCGCTTCGACGTCGCTGACGAGCCAGTACTCCTCCTCCGGACAGCCCGGATCGGGCGCGGCGAGCCACTCGGCGCCGGCGAGGACCCCTCCGACCGTGGAGCTGCCGGGATCCCGGGACCCCGCCCCACCTCCGAGGACGACCTCTGTCCCGTCCCGAACCATCGCCTCCGTCCCGTCTGGCTTCGTGAAGCGGATCGCCCGCTCGTCGGCCAGCCATGTCACCCGGTCGGCAGGCCAGACGAGGAGGGACTGCGTCCCGCCCGCATCGACGAGGCTGACGCAGCGGTCGCCGACGCGGATCGTCCCCGCAGTCCGGGCCATGGGGCCGGCCTCGGTCCGAACGATGGCAAGCGGTCCCCAGGCCGGGGGACCGCTCGGCGACGGTCCGGGTCGAAACCAAGGGCTCGGTGACCACCACCACAGGACCACCGCCGCAAGGATGATGGCGGCGAGCACGAGGATAGCCGTCGTCGACGGAGACCGCCTGGATCCGGGTCTGCTCCCTCTCGATGAGTACGTGGCCGTCACTTCGTGGGATCGGATGTGAGCCTGGGATCGGTCACGCCTTCGGCCTTCATCACGCCTCGGGCGCCGTACTGATCAACCCTTCGCCTGCAGATGGAACTCCCGATGGTGCACGTACGGGATCAAGAGCCCAACTGCGGATGAGGTCAACGGTATCAATTCCCTCTACAATCCGACGCGATGAGGTAGCGGCATGGGCGCGGTAAGCCAGTCGGTACTCTCAGGGCCGCCAGCGCGTCATTGGCGACCCTGGCTGCTCGTGGCGAGTATGACGCTCATCGGTCTCGCCGTCGTCGGTCTTCTCGTAGCTCCGCGGGTAGCCGAACCACCGACGGTCGTCCTCCATCCATCCTGGGCGATGGGCTACGCGTCGATCGACGAGCCCCAGGCGGCGGCCGATCTGGCCGTCGTGGCCCGCGTCAGCGACGTGGTCGCCGAGGGGCCAGACTTGGAGACGCCCGAGATCCCGAAGACTGTCTTCCGGGTGACGGTGGAGCGGACGCTCAAGGGCACGTCCAGCCAGACCATCCTCGTCGTCCAAACCGGGGGCCTCCTCCATGGGACCCGCTTCGTGATGGAAGGCGACCCGTTGATGCGGCTCGGCGACCGATATCTGCTGTACCTGGCCCGGGTCCCGAGCGGTCCCTACGTGGAGCGGTATGGAACCGACGTGTACTTCGTGCTGGGTGGCCCGGACGGGAGGTTTACCATCGCACCATCGGGGCAGCTGACCCCGCTGGGTCAGGTCGAGCTGCCGGCCGGGGCGACCGTCGAGCGCCTCTATCCCTAACCCACCGGATCGGTGAGCCGACTGATCGCCCTCCGTGCGCGGAAGCTCCGGGCGGTCGCCCAGGCGAGCGTCGCCCAGTCCGTGGCGCCCGCGCCGGTCAACACCCCGCCGGCGAGCCAGAGTCGGTGCCCGCTGCGCAGGAGCATGACGCCGGCCATGGCTCCGCGGATCGGGCCGAGCGAGGGGGCGATGCCAAGTATGGCCCCGGTCGCGAACCCCCAGACGAGGCCAAGGAGAAGGTTCAAACCACGAGAACCGCCTCCGGCCCCCGGCCGTGCCGTCGCGCCTCAGAACAGCCCCACGATCTGGCCCCGCTCGTCGATGTCGATCTGCTCGCCGCCCGGGCGCGACGGTAGGCCCGGCATCGTCCGCATCTCGCCGAGGAGCGGCGTTACGAAACCCGCGCCGACGGCGAGCCGGACGTCGCGGATCGGGACCCGGAACCCCCGAGGCCGGCCGAGCAGGGTCGGGTCGTGGCTGAGTGAGTACTGCGTCTTCGCCATGCAGACCTGGAGACGGCCGAACCCGAGCGCTTCCGCCCGCTCGAGGGCCCGGGTCGCGGCGGGCAGGAAGTCGACCCCGGCAGCCCCGTAGATCCGGACCGCGATCGTCTCGATCTTCTCGACGAGCGGGAGCTCGTCCGGATAGAGGAGCCGAAAGTTCGGGGCCCCTTCGCCCGCCACCTCCCAGACTGCCGCCGCCAGCTCCCGGGCCCCCTCGCCGCCCCGCTCGAAGTGATGGGCGGCCACCGCCGCGCGGGCGCCCGCAGCGAGGGCCCGCCGGCGGACGACCTCGATCTCGCTCGGGCGGTCGGTCGGATAGGCGTTGATGGCGACGACGACGGGGACCCCGAAGGCGAGGACGTTCTCGATCTGGGCGTCGAGGTTCGCGCAGCCGGCCTCGACGGCGGCCGGGTTCTCCTCGAGGAGGGCCGGGTCGAGGGGGCGGCCGGCGACGACCCGACCGACGCCGCCGTGCATCTTGAGCGCCCGGATCGTCGCGACGACGACGGCCGCGTCGGGGCGCAGGCCCGACTGGCGGCACTTGATGTCGAAGAACTTTTCGGCCCCCATGTCGGCGCCGAAGCCGGCCTCCGTGCAGACGATGTCGTTCGTGACGAGGGCGAGCCGGTCGGCGAGGACCGAGCTGTTGCCGTGGGCGATGTTCGCGAAGGGCCCGGCGTGGATGAAGGCCGGGCCGCCCTCGAGGGTCTGGAGGAGGTTCGGCTTGATGGCGTCCTTGAGGAGGACCGTCATGGCCCCGGCGACCCGGAGGTCCTCGGCGGTGATCGGCCGGCCGTCGCGGGTGAAGGCGAGAACGACCCGGCCGAGGCGGGCACGGAGGTCGGCAAGGTCCGAGGCGAGGGCGAGGATCGCCATGACCTCCGAGGCGACGGTGATCTGCCACTCGGCCTCCCGGGGCGGGCCGTTCTCTCGCCCGCCGAGGCCGATGACGGCCCGTCGGACGGCCCGGTCGCTGATGTCGACGACCCGCGGCCAGGCGATGGAGTCGACGTCGATGCCGAGGGCGTTGCCGTGGTGGAGGTGGTTGTCGATGAAGGCGGCGGCGAGGTTGTGGGCGGCACCGATGGCGTGGACGTCGCCGGTCAGGTGGAGGTTGAAGTCCTCCATCGGCAGGACCTGGCTGTAGCCGCCCCCGGCGGCGCCGCCCTTGATCCCGAAAACCGGGCCGAGGGACGGCTGGCGGATCGTCGGCGCGGCCCGGTGGCCGAGGCGCCGCAGGCCCTGGGCGAGGCCGATCGTCGTCGTCGTCTTCCCCTCGCCGAGCGGGGTCGGCGAGATCGCCGTGACGAGGACGTACTTGCCTCGGGGTCGCTCGGCCTCGAGCCGCTCGATCGCCTCGAGGCGGACCTTTGCCTTCGTCGGGCCGTAGAGCTCGACCTCGTCGTCTCGCAGGCCGAGCTCGCGGGCGACGTCGAGGATCGGCCGCGGGGCGACGGCGCGGGCGATCTCGAGGTCGGACGGGAAGGCCGGGGCGCTCATCGCGGCGCGGCCCGGTCCCCCGGTCGGCGGGATCGGGTTCCGGGCCGGGAGCCGCCGGCTCGTGCGCCGACGGGGACGAGGCCGGGCGGACGACCCGCCGCCGCGGCGACCTGGGCCTCGGCGGCCCGGACGACGTGGGTCATGAGGAGGGCGTTTGTCACCGGGCCGACGCCGCCCGGGACCGGAGTGATCGCCGAGACGACCCGACTCGCCGAGGCGTAGTCGACGTCGCCCACGAGGGCGTCGCCGACGACGTTGATGCCGATGTCGACGACGACGGCGCCGGGTCGGAGCATCTCGCCGGTGACGAGCCCCGGCCGTCCGACGGCGACGACGACGATCTCGGCCTCCCGGAGGTGGGCGGCGAGGTCCCGGGTCCGGGAGTGGCAGATCGTGACCGTCGCGTGCTCGCGCAAGAGGAGCAGAGCGGCCGGCTTGCCGACGACGTTCGAGCGACCGACGACGACCGCCCGCCGGCCCTCGAGGGGGATCCCCGAGCGCTTCAGGAGCTCCACCGCGGCGTGAGCGGTCGTCGGCAGGAAGCCCTCGTAGCCGAGCGTCAGGAGGCCGGCGTTCAGGGGATGGAGGCCGTCGACATCCTTTGCCGGGTCGAGGGTCTCGATGACCGCCGAGAGGGGGAGGTGCCGCGGGAGCGGCATCTGGACGATGATCCCCGAGACGAGGGGGTCGGCGTTGAGCTCGGCGATCTCGCGGCGGAGCCGGGCGACCGAGACGCGGCCCGAGAGCTCGACGAGGCGCCCCTCGATCCCGACGCTCCGGCAGCTCCGGAGGATCTGGCGGAGGTAGACGGCCGACGGCGCGTCGGCGCCGACCATGACGACGGCGAGACCGGGGGCGTAGCCGTGCCGGCGCCGGAACACCTCGACGTCGGCGGCGACGCGGCTCCGGATCTCGGCGGCGATCGGGGCGCCCGCGAGGAGGCGCGGGGCGGCTCGCTCGGCCGGCGGGCGACCGTCTCGCTCGGCCGGGGATCCCTCGACCGATCCGGCCTCACCGGGAGCCGCCTCGGTAGAGCCGGGTGCCGCCCCGGATGCACGGGCCACGTCAGCGCCCTCCGGCCCGCGTCGATGCCGGCCGCGCCTCGCCGGCGTCGACGACCCGTCGGACCGTGTCCGCGACCTCGTGAATCTCGGCGAGGGCGGCTTCCGTCCGCTGCCGAGCCGCCGCCGCGAACGCCTCGTCATCGACGAAGGGCAGGTTTGCCGCCACGTTCCTCGCCGCCCCCTCCGCCGCCGCCTCGCCGAGGAGGCTGGCGACCGCGAGGTCCGAGGCGGCGTTCCGGTTACTCCGCCCGGCAAGGGCGTCGGCTGCCCGAACGAGCTCCAGGCACGCCTCGACGCTCTCGAGCGGGACCCGGGCGGCCTGGCGGGCGGCGTCGCGGATCCGTGCCCGGCGAGCCTCGACCTCGGCGTCCGTCGTCCGGGGCAGGCGGAACGCGGCGGCGAGGCGCGCGTACGCCGCCGCGTCGGCGTCGGCGAGGTCTAGGAAGCGCTCGACGAGCGAGACCCCGATCCCGCCGGCGGCCCGAATCGTGGGCTCGTGCTCGGCGTACGCGGGTCTCCCCTCGCTCAGCCGGGCGACCATGGCGACGAGGGCGGCGCCGAGGGCGCCGGCGACGGCCGACGCGCTCCCGCCGCCCGGGACCGGTTCGGCTGAGGCGAGACGGGCGGCAAAGGCGCCGAGGGTGAGGTCGCGGAAGGAGGTGGGGACGGGCGCCGGGTCGGCAGCCGGAGGGGGCGAATCCACGCCGGGCATTGTAGGCAGGTGCCCGGACCCCAGGTCGTGCCACGGACTGCCGACGCACGGCGGCGGACGGGGCGAGCGCGGTACCGGCGCGCCCGCCCCGTCTACTCGGCCGGCCGGGAGGAGGAACCGGCCGCGGGAGTCAAGGCACGGTGTGCGTGACGGCCCCGACCCGCACCGCCGCCCGCGGCGCGGGGGTCACGAAGGCGCCGCCGCGTCGTCGACGGCTTCGAGGGTCCACCGGCGGTCCCGGTGGCCGAAGGCGACGGCGAGGCGCGCCTTCGGTGTCTCCACCTCGAAGAGCGTCCGCGGGCCGATCTCCGCGCGATACGCGGCCGTCTCGTCTCGAACCGCCGCGACGCCAAGGACGGGCAGCCGCTCGTCGCCCCACTCGACGAGCCGTGGCCGACCGTCGAGCCAGCTCGTCCGGACCCGGAGCGGGACCGGCTCGACCCGCATCATCGCCATGATCTGCCTCCTTTCCGAGCCGCAGCGGCGCCGAAGCCCGCTGCGAGGACGGTCCCACGAAGGGAACACCCGTTCGATTGGTGCCATCCTAACTCGAACAGACGTTCGAGTCAAGACCCTGGGCGAGATCATGCCGAGGGGCTGTGTCAGCTGTCTGGCACAGCCGCCATCCGAGGCTCACCCCTCGGGTCGCGGATCCCGCTCGAAGGGCGCCGGAACGTCCGACTTCAGAAGCCGCGCCCGGACGACCGCCCGGCGCCCGTATCGCCGCCGGAGCTCGTCCGCCGCCCGCTCGAGGCGCTGCCGCCGCTCGTCGAGCGCGTCGAACAACCCGAGCTGCACCCCCGTCTCGAGATGCTCCGCCGAGATGCCGAGGAGCCGCACCCGCAGGCCCCGAACCTCCGGCCTGACGAGGTCGAGGGCGGCCCGCCAGATCGGCTCGGCGAGGTCCGTCGGTTCGGGAAGCCGTGCCTGGCGGGTCAGCGTCCGAAAGCGCGCGTCGCGGATCTTCACGGCGATCGTCCCGGCACGGAGCCCCGCCGCCCGGAGTCGACCGGCCACTCCCTCGGCGAGGGCGAGGAGCGTCGCCTCGATGACCTCGGGATCGGCCGTGTCTACGGCGAAGGTGTGCTCGTGGCCGATCGACTTCGGCGGCCGCCTCGGCACGACCGGATCCGGATCGACCCCGAGCGCCCGCTGCCGAAGGAGCGGGCCGTGGCGGCCGAAGCGCCGCTCGAGGAGGTCGTCCGACAACGCCGCCAGGTAGCCGATCGTTTCGACCCCGTACTCCCGGAGCGCGGCCGCGGTCCGCGGCCCGACCCCCCAGAGGCGCTCCACCGGAAGCGGAGCGAGGAAGGCGGCCTCTTCGCCCGGCGGAACGACGACGAGGCCGTCGGGCTTACGGAGATCCGAGGCGACCTTCGCGACGAGCTTCGAGGTCGCGACGCCCACGGACGCGGTCAGCTCCGTCTCAGCCCAGATCGCCGCCTTGATCCGTCGGGCGATCACCTCCCCGGAGCCGAAGAGCGCCGTCGAGCCCGTGACGTCGAGGAAGGCCTCGTCGATGGAGACCGGCTCGACGAGCGGCGTGAAGCGGCCGAGGATCGCCATGATCTCGCGGCTCACCGCCGCGTAGACGGCCCCCCGGACCGGCAGGAAGACGCCGTCCGGGCAGAGGGCGGCCGCGGTCCGGAGCGGCATCGCCGAGCGGACGCCGAAGGCGCGGGCCTCGTAACTCGCCGCCGAGACGACGCCCCGGTCCGTCGGACCGCCGCCGACGATGACCGGCCGACCGCGGAGCTCCGGGTGGTCCCGCTGTTCGACCGCCGCGAAGAAGGCGTCGAGGTCGACGTGGAGGATCGTTCGGCTCGGGGCTCGGTGGGACCCGCTCACGACGCTATCATCGCCCGGCCGTGGCCGCGCTTCCATCCCTCATCTGGCTCGCCGCCCTCGCCCTCCCTGGGATCGCCCTCCTCGACCGCTTCGCGCCGAGCCTGACGCGCCTCGAGCGCCGGGCCCACGGCAGCGTCCTTGGGATCGTCCTCGGGACCGTTGTCCTCGTCCCGGCCGCGACCGTCGTCGGATTCACGCCGGCCCTCGTCGTCGTCGACGGGCTCGTCGCCGTGGCGGCGGCAATCTTCCTCTGGACGGTCCGATGGAGGGTCCGACGCCCCGGGGACGCCCGCGCGCCCCGGCGGCCCGCGACCCTCCCCGGTATCCGGATCGACCGTTGGGCCGCCCTCGTCGGCGGCCTCATCGTCGTCCGCTTGGCGACCCTCTGGGCCGACGCCCTCACGCTTCGCCCCGACGGTCTGTGGGCCGGCCACGAGTACATCTGGAGCGACTGGCCGACCCACCTGGGCATCGTCACGACCTTCGCCTACGGCGACAACTTCCCGCCCGAACACACCCTCTTCGCCGGCCTCCCGCTCGCCTACCACTACCTCTCCGACCTCACCCCGGCGGCCTTCGTCGTCCTCGGCCTGTCGCCGATCGCGGCGCTCCCCCTCCACAGCTTCCTGCTGTCCGTCATCGTCGCCGCCTCGATCTGGGCCTTCATCCGGCGGCTCACCGGCCGCCCGGCCGTCGCGACCCTGGGGCTCGTCCTCTTCCTCTTCGGCGGGAGCCCGGGCTGGCTGGCGACGGCGGCCGAGATCGTCCGCTCGGGCGACCTCGTCGGGACGCTGGCGAATCAGCCCTGGGACTACGCCGCCCAGAAGGACCTCCACATCCGCTGGTTCAACCCGTACCTGGCCTTCCTCATGTCCCAGCGGGCGTACCTCTACGGCTTGCCGCTCATGATGCTCGCCCTAACGCTCCTCGGCCTCGGCGTGCGGCGGGCCGGGCCCCTGAGCGGCCCGCCGTGGGCGGTGGCGACGTGGCGACGAGCGCTCCTGAGCGGGCGGCTCGGGCCGTTCGTCCTCGCCGGCGCCGTCGCCGGGCTCCTGCCGCTCTCGCACCTCCCGACCCTCCTCGCCATGGCGATCCTCGTCCCACCGCTCGCCTTCCTCTTCGTCCCGCGGCCCCTCGAGATCCTCCGCTCCCCGTGGGGTCCGCGCTCGGTCCCCTGGGCCGGCTGGCTGGCCTTCGGTTCGGTCTGGGTCCTCGTCAGCCTCCCCCAGCTCGCGAGCCAGCTCGGCGGCGGACCCGGGGCGCTCTCGGCGTTCCGGGTTCAGCTCGGCTGGGTCGCCGGGGAGCCGCCATACTTCGATCCCTGGCTCGTGTTCTGGCTGAAGAACCTCGGCCTCTTCGGTCCGCTCCTCCTCGCCGCCCTGCTCCTGGCCGCCCCGTTCGGGCGCGCGGCCGCTTCATTCGGCCGCCTCCGGATCGTCCCGCCCCGGAGCTACCGGCTCCTCCTCGCCTTCCAGGCGATCTTCGTCGCCGCCAACGTCTTCGTCTTCCAGCCCTGGGACTGGGACAACCACAAGATCCTCACCGTCTGGTTCCTGTCCGTGGCGATCCTCGTCGCGGCGCTTCTCGTCTGGGCCTGGCGGCGATGGCGGGGCCCGCTCGCCCGGGTCGGGATCGGGCTCGTCGTGGCGAGCCTCGTGGCGAGCCCGGTCCTCGAACACCTCGCCATGGTCGAGGGCCGGACGCAGTACCGGATGTTGACCACCGAGGAGCTCGCCCTCGCCGAGGCGCTTCGGAGGGCGACCCCGCCGCGGACGCTCGTCGTGACCGGAATGGGCCACCACGACCCGGTCATGATGCTCGCCGGGCGGCGGCTCCTCATGGGCTACTGGGGGCAGCTCTGGGTCAGCGGGATCCCCTACGAGACCCGGCAGGCCGAGGTGGCGACGATCTATGCCGGCGGACCGGCCGCGGCGGCGCTCATCGAGCGCTACGGGGTCGGCGCGGTCGTCATCGGCCCCGAGGAGCGGGCTTCTTTGGGGGCGAACGAGACCTGGTTCGCGGAGCGGTACCCGGTCGTCGCCGCGGTCGGCGAGACGCGGGTCTACGGGACTCAGGCGATGAACTGACCCCGGACGAAGCCCACGGCCAGGATGGCGAGCCCGATGCTCGAGGCGACGAGCCAGGCCCGATCGAACCACCGCCGCCGGCCGAAGGTCGCCAGCACGACGAAGACCGGGAAGAGCACGAGGAGGTAGCGGGTCGTCGAGGTTAGCGGTGTCGGCTGGAGCCGGATCGACAGGAGGAGGAGCTGGCTCGCCGCGTAGAGCGTGTAGCTGGCCGGTAGCCGCCGGGCCCCGAGGAGCGTCACGACCCCGAACCCGACGAGGGCCGCGGCGTTCAGCGCCTGGACCGGATCGCCCTTCTCGACCGCCCAGCTCAGGCTCGCCGCGAGGACCTCCCAGGGCGCGTGGAAGTCGCGCCCGCCCCAGGCGTCCTGACTCTCGAGGGGCGAGAGCCCGGTTGCGGCCGCCGACCAGAGGACGAAGGCGCCGAAGGCCACGACCGGAGCGACCGCAGCGAGCCAGGCCGTTGCCACCGCGAGCCCGCGCGGCGCCTCCGAAACGAGCTCGACCGCCGCCTCGGGGTCCACTGCCCCCGGACGCTCGAGCCTGGAGCCGAGCCAGGCCCGCGTCGTCCGCCCCGCCTCCCAGGCGAGCGGCACGGCGAGGAGGACGCCCGGTGCCCGCGTCAGGCCGGCGAGGAGCGCCGCCCCGAGGGCGAGGCCCCAGCGTCCCGTCCGAGCGCCCCAGAAGGCCGCCGCGCTCGCGGCCAGGAACGGCGCCTCCGTGAATGGAGCCAGGAGGAAGAAACCGCTCGGGAAGACGAGCAGGTAGAGGATCGTCCGCGAGGCGACCGACCGGCCAAGATCACGGGCGACGAGTCGGTGGATGACCGCCAGACCGAGGATCGAGGTCCCGAAACCGACGACGAGGCCCGCCACCGTCACCGAGCCGAGGATCGCCCCGCCGGCCGCCATGAGCGCCGGGAGCAGCGGGAAGAACGTGACCGAGTTCGTGCCGGCCTCGTACCCGTACGTCGCCACCTTCGCGTACCAGCAGGCGTCCCAGCGTTGCCAGACCCCGGCCAGGAGGAAGGCCGGCCCGTTCGCCTCGAGCGGCGGGGTCGTCGTCCAGCCGTTTCTGGCCAGCTCGAAGTGGCACGGCCCCGGGACTCCGCCCCCGGCGACGACGAAGATGGCGAGAACCGAGAGGGCGACCCGGACGACGACGACGTACCAGGCCGCTTCTCGGACCGCTGCCGACCACCCCCGATCTCGACGCCGACCGACCATCCTCCGACCCTTCGACCACGCCTCTCCGGCGATGCCGCCGGCCGCTAGTCTAGGCGGCGCGATGCCCGACGAGACCCCAGCCCGGCCCGCCCCCGACGCCCGCGCGGCGAGCCGCGGCCCGGACATCGAGCTCCTCGCCGCCGTCGGCTGGGCCGTCCTCGCGTCCGCCGTCTACGTCTACACGACGAACCCCGAGCGCCAGGTCTTCGACTACTTCGTCCGCCTCGCCGACGCCTTCCTCCACGGACGCCTCGGCCTGACCGAGGCACCGCCCTGGCTCAACGAACTGATCCCGGCCGGGAACG
>JBHOQO010000131.1:0-17287 GCA_042408925.1 Chloroflexota bacterium
TTCCTCTACCGGGCCTCGCTGAACAAGTGGTGGTTCGACGACCTCAACCACCTCCTCTTCATCGTCCTCGGCGGGCGGGTCGCCGCGGCGGCCTGGTGGTTCGACCGGGTCGTCGTCGACGGGACGGTGAACGGGGTCGGGTTCCTGACCGCCGAGATCGGGCGGGGTCTGCGCCGGATCCAGACCGGGCGGGTCCAGAACTACGCCCTCGGGATCGCCGTCGGGCTCCTCCTCATGGCCGGCGCCTACTTCTGGCTGGCAGCCCGCTGATGGGACGGCGACGGACGCCCCCTCGGAACGCAACGCCGCGCCGCCCGCCCTCGGGCGGGACCACGAAGCGGGCCGGGGTCGAGGCCGGTTCGGCCGTCGAGCCGGAGGCGCTCGTGGCGAGCTACTGGTTCGACTCCGGCACGGGCGGGGAACCGTACTCGGCGGTCGTCCGGTTCACCGGGCGGCGGGTCGGGGTCGCCGGCAAGCCAGGGCCGGGCGACACCTTCACGAAGGATGAGACGATCGAGACGGTGATCCCCGGCACGGGCCCGGTGTCGGTCACGACCTGGGTCTACGGCCTCCGGCCCGGTGAGTGGCTCGTGAACGCCGAACTGATTCGCCCGCCGACCACGAACGCACGGGGCGGAGGCGCTCGGACGCGGCCGGGGGATCCGCAGCCGGTCCAACCGGCCGCCTGGTCCTGGCGACGCTGGTCCGTGGCGACCGCGCCGTCCCGCCCGTACCGGACCCGATGGGCCCTCCTGGCCCCGCTCGCAAGGCAGCCGGCCGTGCTTCCAGGGATCTACACGGCCCTGGCGATCATCGGTTTCCTCGTCGGCCTTGCCCTCCAGGCGCTCATCCTCGCCGATCGGGGGATCGCCGTCGAGCCCGCGCTCGCGGCGTCGGGCCTCGCCATCGTGGCGGGTCTCGCCGGAGCAAAGGCGTGGTACGCGGTCCTCCACCCCGAGGAGTCGCTCCTCAGAGGCGGCTGGGCGGTCGACGGCTTCCTCGTCCTCGCCCCGCCGGTGGCCGCCGGAGCCTTGTTCGCCTTCGACGTCCCGATCGGCGTCGCCCTCGACGCGGCGACGCCGGGCCTCTTCTTCGCCGTGGCGATCGGGCGGATCGGCTGCTTCTTCACCGGCTGCTGCGCGGGTCGGTGCACGGCCGCCCGCTGGGGGATCTGGTCGTCGGATCGGCGCGTGGGGGCACGCCGGATCCCCACCCAGTTGCTCGAGTCGGCCGCCGGGTTGGTCATCGGTCTCGTGGCCCTCGCCGCCGTGGTCGGCCGGGCGGCCCCGTTGGACGGCGCGGTCTTCGCGGCGGCCTTCGCGAGCTATGCGCTCGTCCGCCAGGTCCTCCTGCCGCTGCGGGCCGAGCGCCGGAAATCCCCGAAGACGGTGCCCCTGACGGCGGTGGCGGCCGTTCTCGCGCTTGCCGTCGTGGTGGGGCTGATCCTCGCCCAGGGCGCCTGAGCCCGGCCCGGGGCGACCTGGGTCGGTCGTTAGGCGGGCACGACCTCAGTGACGCCCGACGTCGGCCCAGCGACGGCCGCCGCCCGGGTTGTGCCGAAAGCCGCTGAATCCGCCGTCACCATCGGGCAGGTCGGCCGGATCGACCATCGGGGGCGGAGTGCCCGTGCCCTGGTCCCCGACCCATTCGGCCAGGTTCCAGCGGGGCACGTCCGGCTCGTCGGGGATCGGATCGACGCCTGCCCACTGATAGCGGCTCCACTCCCGGTATGGCGTCTCCCGGCGTGGCGCCGTCGGTCTCGCGGTCATCGAAGCACCTCCTGTGCATCCTTGGTTCCCCCGGGTTCCAGAGGAAGTCTCCGGCGCCGCGCTGAGTCGCAGGTGAAGTCCGGCTGAGGGGTCGTCGAGATCGTGGGCGGCGGTGGAGCCGTGACGGCCTCGCGGGCGAGGAGGCCGGGGGTGTGGAAGGGCGACGGCCGCCTCAGTCGCGGCCCCGGAGCGGGGCGGCGGCTCCCGCCCCGACGCGAAGCTTCATCGACGTCGCCACGATGCGCCGCAGCTGCGCCGGGACCGCGTCGGCGGTCGCCGTCGCGAACCGCCGCCAGGCGTGGAGGACCTTCTCCTGGTGCGAGCCGATCCCCGCCGCGGCCTCGAAGTCCGGTTCGAGTCGGATGAGCGGGGCCGGTCCGGCCGCCCGACGGATCTCGGCGTCGAGGGCCGCCGACGCCGCGCCTCGATCGGCGTCGAAGACCACGAGGAACGGGACCTCGAGCTGGCGGAGCAGCCGCGCGGCGAGCGGCAGGTTCGACTTGCCGCCGACCTCGACGATCGCGACGCCCTCCGCGTCCGGGTCGTGACCGAGGGCCCGGAACACGAACGGGAGCGCGAGCCGCTCGGTCTGCCCCTCGACGAGGACGACCACCTCGGCGAAGAACATCTCACTCCGTTCGTGATCGAACTCCGCGGCCAGCCGGACACGCTCGGCATCGTCGAGGGCACGGGGACTCGTCCGCCGGAGCGTCGATCGACCGTGACGGAGATCCAGCCGCACGATTTCGTCGTGATAGGCCGCGTCCACGAAGGCGGGCGAGCGCGTCGAGTACAGCACCTGGTTGCCGTTCTCGGCGAACCTGCGGAGCAGGCGGTACAGGTACCGTTGGGCCTGCGGCGTCAGGAACAGCTCCGGCTCCTCGATGAGCAGGAGCTCGCCGCTCAGGCACTCATCGCAACAGGCCTCGACGACGGACACGAGGGCCTCGGCGGCCACCGCATCGCTCGTCGGGTGGGTGGCCATCCCGGCCAACCGTCGCCCGACACGGCCGGTTGATCCGACGGGTCCGCCGAGGCGGCTCCGGGCCCGGAGAAAGGAGCAGGGCGGGAGCCCACCACCGGCCGCCCGGGCGGGCTCGAACGCGAGCCCGGTCCGGGGTCGTCGGTACAGCCTGACGCCGTCGTCGAGCTCGGCGGAGACCACTGTCGCCGACGAGCCGGCCGAGACGATCCGCGGGCGGCCCGAGATGAGCCAGGCGATGGAGGCGAGGAGTTGCGACTTCCCGGACCCGCGCGGCCCGACGAGGGCCGCCATCGGTCCCAGCTCGAGGTCGAGGTCGGGCAGCCCGACGACGCCGGTCACGCCGACGCGCCGGATCAGGCGGCGCGGCTCGGCGGTCACGGGTGCGGTTCAGACCGGGGACGGACCCCGGAACCGCTCGGCTCGCCAGACGAGGAACGCCCCGGCGACGCCGATCACGACCACCAGCCCGAGGATGAGGCCGAGCTCGAGGGCGCTGCGCTGGCGGGGCGCGACCGTCTCGCCGGTGCTGCTCGGGCCCGACGTCGCCTCGCTCCCGGCCGCCGCGGTGACGGTGAGGGTGACGGTCAGGGTCTCGTCGCCGATGGCCCGGAGCTCGTACGCCCCGGAGGGGAGGTGGGACGGGATCGTCACCTCCTTCTGGAACGACCCCTCGGCATCGACGGTGACGGTCCCCAAATCGACGACGAGGTTCTGGCCGGCGAGCACGAGGACGCGCTCCGTATCCGGCTCGAGGCCGCTCCCGGCGACGACGACGCTCTCGCCGGCGGTCACGCTCGTCGGCTCCACGGCCAGCGTCTCGGCACCGCCCCCCACTTCGTGCGCCGCAGCGGTCGCGGCGGTGAGCGACGCGAGCGCGGCGGCCAGGCCGAGGGCGGCGAGGGCGACGATGGGCCGATCCGAGGACGTGGTCGGCCGATCGCCGGGCGACCGATCCCCGCGATCGATGCGCCGAGGCCGGCCCAGGACGACGGACCGCCCTGCCCGGACCGGCGCGCCCAGGAAGGGCCCGATGATGCCGGCCGATCCGGCGACGATCAGGGGCATCCCGACGAGCAGGAGGAGGGCCCAGGCGGAAGCAGAGCCGTCGGTGACCACCCCCGTGAGGCCGATCTCCGCGGCCCCGAGACCGAGCGCCACGAGAAGGACCCGAAAGAGGATCGTCGCCATCACATCGCCTCCTGAAGATGCGCCTCGGGGACCGTGAACCAGGCGTAGAGGGCCAGCCCGACGAGAGCGACGGCGATGAGGAGCCCGATGGCGACGATGACGCGCCGCCGCCGGGCCGACCGGTACGGGCTTCGGTCGATGAAGGGGACGAGCGCGAACCAGCCGAACAGGATCGCCGGAACCCAGAGGAGGGCATCGAGGCCGAACCAGTCCTCGAACGGATAGAGCGGGAGGAACATCCACGGCGGCTTCGTCTGCTCGACCCCCGGCACCGGCCGCGGTCCCAGCCCGGCCGGCACGACGAGCGCCAACACCGTCGAGGCAGCGAGGATGAGGAGACCGAAGCCGGTCATCCGGACCACGTGCGCCGCGAAGGTCGAGCCGTCCCTGGCCGGAGCGGGACCGCCGTCCACGGCCGCGTCGGCCGCAGCCGGCAGCGGTGAGATCCCATGCCGCTTGACGAGCAGGAAGTGGGCGATCAGGAGGAGCACACCGAGGAGCGGCAGGATCGCGATGTGGGCGATGTAGAGGCGGCCCAGGATCGGCAGGCTCGGCGTGAACTCGGGGGAGAACCAGAAGCCGACGGCCCCGAGCAGGTTGCCGACCTCGACGTTGTGGCCGAGGGCCTCATAGCCTTCCTGGTCCCACTTGAGCACCGTGCCGGTGAAGATGAGCCCGAGCGTGACCGCGAGGAGTCCGAGACCGATCAGCCAGTTCGCCTCCCGGGGCCGCTTGTAGGCACCGGTCGCGAAGACCCGACCCATGTGGAGGAGCACGGTGGCCATGACGACGTTGGCCACCCAGAAGTGGATCCCCCGAACGAGGTCGCCCAGCGGGGCCACGTTCATGATGTAGACGACGCTCTCGTGGGCGGCCGACGGCACCGGGTCGTAGAACTGGGCGAGCCACACCCCGGTCGCGGCGAGGATGAGGAAGCCGAAGAACGTGATGCCGCCGAGGATGTAGCCGATGCCGTTGGCATGGGCCGGGACCGGGTAGGCGAGGCCGCTCAGGCCGAGCCGTTCGTCGATCGCTGCCCAGATCCGCCGCCAGGGGTCCCTCGATATCGCCCTTGAAGCACCCGTCACGTCGTGCCTCCTTTCCGCGCTCGGTTCCGATCGGCACCGTCGCCGTGACCGCGCGATCCATTCTCGCCCCGGGCGGGTCGGCGTGTCGACCGTCGGCCCGGGCAGCCACCCCGCGGAGCGCGCCCTGCGCTTCGGGTCTGGAACCGCGGCGTCATGCCGCCCGGATCGGGGCGGCCGGCCGCGGGGGAGGTCGGCCGGCCGGCCCCGGGGGAGGATGCCCGCTCCGCGCCATCGGGTCGACGCGAAGGCGAGCGGGTCCAACGATGGCCGTCGAGCCTTAGAAGGTCCTGAGCCCGAGATGAGACATCGCCGAGCGGCGGCGAAGCCGCGGCACGGAGCGACCGCCCGCTCCCGGCCCGCGCCGTAGACTCACACCGGACGAGCGCCGAGGGGACTCGATCCGCAGCCGGAGGGACGACGACGAGCCAGATCCATCGCCTCCTCGCCGACGTCGTGGTGGTGACCGTTGTCGGCGGCGCAGCCTGGTCGCTGGCCTTGCTCTTCAGCCGACGCCCCGACCGCCCACGAAGGGAGGCCGTCGACCGCATCCAGGCCGTCGTCGTGAGCAGCGTCGTCGTTGCCGCAGCGAGCGGGCTGCCCCTCCTCGCCGCGGGCGCTCGGCCGAGCGACGGCCTCCATCTCGTCTATGCCCTCCTGGCGATCGGGATCATCCCGCTGGCCCGGTCGATGCTGGGACGAGCCGCCGACCCCGCTCGTCGGATCTGGGTCGCGGCCACCTTCATCGTCCTGGCAGCCGTCCTCTACCGGCTCTTCGCGACCGGCTGATCGCGGCGCCGCCTGCCTGGCAGGGCCGGGGCCGGCCGATGACTCAGGATCACCTAAGCCGGGTCTCACCGGTCCGTGCTCACGTACGCAGCGATGGATGCGCACCGTCCACCGGCCCCCGGCCCGCACCCCCACGGTCAGCAGAGGCCGGTAGGCATCCGACCGCGGCCCGTCGAGCCCGGCCGCGGGCCCGGAGCCCGGATCCGGACGCCGGTTCGGGTACTGCGCCCGCTCGTTCGGATCGCCGGGATGCTCCTCCTCGCCGACGGCGCAGCCCGGATGGCCCGCCGCGGTGGGCGACCCGGCGGGGGAGCGCGCTCGGCCGCCCGGCTCCTCGGCGGGGGAGAGATCGGGCTCGGTCTGGCACTCCTCGGCCGGGCGCCGATCGAACCGGAGACGCTCTACGCCCTCGCGGCACCCGTCTACGACGCCCTCGCCCCGCTCTGGCGCGACTGGCTCTACCGCGATCCGCTCCGGGCCTTCGAGGCTGCGATGGTCGACGCCCTCCCGTCCGGCGCCCACGTCCTCGACCTCGGTTGTGGGACCGGAGCCGTCCTCGAGCGGCTCCTGGCCGTCGGCCCGCCGCTCGGCTCGTACACCGGGGTCGACCTCTCATCGGCCATGCTGGGGCGGGCACGGGCCAAGTTCGGCCGGCTGGAGAACGTCCGATTCGCCCAGCTCGATCTCCGGGCCGACCCCTTGCCGGAGGGCCCGTTCGACCGCATCGTCTCGGCCTGGGTGCTCGAGCACCTGACGGAGCCGGGGAAGCTCGTCGCGACGGCCCGGACACGGCTGCGACCGGGGGGACGACTCGTTCTGTTCTTCGAGCTCGACGGAACGGGACCGCGGGCGTGGGCGATGCGGAGGCTGTGGCGATGCTTCGCCGCGGACCTCATCCGCGAGGAGGAGGCCCGTGCCTGGCCAGGCCTCGTGTCACTCCGTCGGTTCCGTGGCCTCGGGCCGGACGTCGCCCTCGCCGTCGTCGCCGCGCCGCCGGAGCCGACGCCGAGCTGGGGCTCCGACGCTGCCGACCGAGCCGGGCGGTCGACGCTGGACTAGGACGCCCCGGAAGTCGCCCCCGGCCCTCCGGCGTCGTGGTCCTCCCACCGCGCCCGGTCTTCTCGCAGCCCCGCTCGAGTGAGCCACCAGACGATGCCGAGAAAGAGGCCGACCGCAACGACCAGCCAGAAGACCCACCAGATGACCGGCAGGTCGGGGGTGATGACGCCTTCGAGAGCCATGACCGTGTCCCCTAGCAACGCAGCGGCTACGCCCAGAAGAACACGACGTAGAGCGCAACCCAGGCGGCCGCAACGAAGAGCCAGAAGCGGACCCCTGCCTCGACGAGCCAGTGGTTGGCGGGGCCGAACCGGCCCCGCCGGCCCGATGACGAGAGCGCCGCCAGGAAGATGAGCCCGACGACGACGTGGATCGCGTGGAAGCCCGTCGTGCTCACGTAGGCTCCGCCGAAGCGGCTCGTCGGCTCGATCGTCAGCGTGGCCCAGTCGACGACGACGAGGACCAAGGCCACCAGCCCGAGCCCGAAGGTCGTCCCCAGCCGAGCCACCATGGCCCGCCCGTCACCGGCCGCGATCGAACGGAGCGCCCCGACGGCCGGCACGGCGCTCGCGACGAAGACGAGCGTGACCAGCGCCCCCAGGAGGCCGTTCAGCTCCGCCGGATGGCCGATCCCGGCCACCAGAAAGCGAACCGAGAAGAGGGTCAGAAATCCGATCGACTCGGCGATGATGAACAGCCAGAACGCGCCCCGGTACATCCGGAGCCGCCTGGGGTCGAGGGGAACCACCCCGGCCGGCGATGTCGCCTCCAGCCGCTGCCCGCTCACGACCGGCCTCCAGCGCCCGGCCCCGGCTCGGGCGTCGGGACCGTGAAGAGCGGAGGCTCGGGCTCGACGCGGCCGTAGCCGTAGAAGTCAGCCGTGACGACCGGCTCCGAGGGGAAGTTCTCGCGCGGCGGGGGCGACGACGTCCGCCACTCGAGCGTCTTCCCGGCCCACGGGTCGGCCGCAGCCCGCGGGCCGAACCGCCACGACCAGGCGAGGTTCGCCAGCGGAATGAGGAGACCGATCCCGAACAGGAAGCCGCCGATCGAGGTCAGCACGTTGAGGTCCTGCAGGTACGGCAGGTAGCTGGCGACCCGCCGGTTCATCCCCTCGATGCCGCTCAAGAACATCGGGAGGAACGTCAGGTTGAAGGCGACGAGCAACCACCAGGCGCTGATCCTGGCCCAGCGCTCGTCGTACATGCGGCCGCTGAACTTCGGGAACCAGTAGTGGAGCCCGGCCAGCCAGGCGAAGATCATCCCACCCACGATCGTGTAGTGGAAGTGGGCGACGACGAAGAACGTGTCCGTCAGCTGGAGGTCGGATGGAACGTCCGCCAGGAAGATCCCGCTCGCTCCGCCCACGAGGAAGTTCAGCATGCTGAAGAGGACGAAGAGGAGCGGCGCCGCCGCGCGGATCCGCCCCTGCCACAGCGTCCCGATGGCCACGAGGTACATGAAGCCCGTGGGAATCGAGATCAGCTCGGTCGTCGTCATGAACGGGACGAAGCGCACCTCCGACACCGTGGCGAACATGTGGTGGACCCAGACGACGCCCGAGAGCAAGGCGATCCCGAGGAAGCCGGCGACGGCCCAGCGGTAGGCGAAGAGGGTCTTGCGGGTGAAGACCGGGATGATCTCGAGCCAGATCCCCCAGGCCCCGAGCATGATGATGTAGACCTCGGGGTGGCCGAACAGCCAGAACAGGTCCTGCCAGAGGAGCGGCAGTCCGCTGGCAGCGAAGAAATCCGTCGGGATGAGCCGGTCGAGGAGGCCCAGGAGCATCGCCACCGTAACGACCGGGAGCCAGATGAGGCTGAGCAGGGCGGTGAACAGCATGGCCCAGCTGAACATCGGCAACCGACCCCACGTGAGACCGGGGGCGCGCAGGTAGACGGTCGTGGCGATGATGTTCACGGCGGTCAGCAGCGACGAGAGCCCGAGCGTGAGGATGCCCAGGTAGTAGAGCGTCTGACCCGGTGAGCCGGCCGCTGCGAGTGGCGCGTAGCCGGTCCAGCCGGTCTGGAAGCCGCCCAGCAGGGGACTCGCCAGGAGCGCCGCGAGACCCGGCAGCACGAACCACCAGCTGAGGCCATTGACGGACGGAAACGTCATGTCCTCGGCGCCGACGAGGAGCGGCACGAAGTAGTTCCCGAACCCGCCGATGATCGCGACGACGGCCACCGCGAAGATCATGACCGCGCCGTGGACGCCGACGAACGAGTTGTAGTTCTGAGCGGACCCGAACACGTCGACCTGGGGCGTGAGGAGCTCGAGGCGGATCGTCATGGCGATCAGGCCGGCCACCAAGAACGCCCCCACGGCGGCCCAGAGATACTGGATGCCGATGACCTTGTGGTCGGTACTGAAGCGCAGGTACCGGGCCACGCCGGTCCCCTCGTTCCAGGTCGGGGCCGCTCCGAACCAGGGCCGGACCCAGGCCTCCCAAGCACCGCCGCCGAGGATCCAGCCGATGACGCCGAGGACGTAGCCGACCGTGATGGCCCGTCCGCCGCTCGCCGGCTCATTGAGAAGGACTGCCGTGGCCAAGGAGCCGACGCCATACCCGGCGAGGCCCCACAGCAGGGCCCGCAGGAGCGGCCCGAAGCGGTCGAGCCACGTCGTCCTCGGCACCGTGAGGGCGGTCGTCCTCACGGCGCCCGTCGCGTTACCATCCATCGTCACCCACCCCAACGACTCACGGACTCATCGTCTCGCCGGGGGCCATGCTCATGCCCGGCATCGGGGGCATCGTCTCGCCGGGGGCCGCCTGGGCGGCGACCCAGGCGGCAAAGTCGGTCGCCGACAAGACGCGCACCGTCGAGCGCATCTCGGCGTGACCGGCCCCGCAGAGCTCGGCGCACTGGACCCGAACCCGAGGATCCACCTCGGTCGATCCGATCGCAGTCGGCGTGAGGTAGAGGATCGTCGTCTGCCCGGGAATGACGTCCCGCTTGATCCCGAACGCGGGCACCCAGAACGAGTGGATGACATCGGGCGAGGTGAGGCGCAGCTCCACCGGCTTTCCGACCGGCAACGCGAGCTCGGTCGCATCCTCGATCCCGTAGGCCGGGTAGCGGTAGCGCCAAGCCCACTGGCGGGCGGTGACCTCCACGACGAGGGGGCCCTCGTCCTGCGCCTCGCGCTCGAGACGTGCCAGCTCACTCAGGCCCACGACACCCGGGTTGACGATGAACAGGACGTTGAGCGCGGTCGTGATCGCCAGCCAGCCGAGGGTAAAGGCGCGACCGCCGCGCCGCTGGACCGGTGCGTCGACGGGCGAGACGTCTCCCTCGGGCGCCCGGAAGCGGATCGCGCTATAGACGATGAGCAGGGCGACGAGGACGAAGACGACGATTCCCACTCGGAGCAGGAGGGCGAAGGCAGCGGCGCTGATCTGCCCTTGAGCGGTCAGGGCGGTGGGCCAGCGCTCCAGCACCAGCCCGGCCAGCCCCTCGCCGACGAGGCTCAAGACGACCCACAGCCCGCCCAGTACCCAGAGATCGCGGTTGCGGACGCTCACGAGGACACCACCGTGACGATCCCCCGCATGCCGTTCCGGTAGTGCTGGCCGTCCTGCTGGAAGCAGCCGAACTCCCATCGCCCCGGCAACTGGGGAACCTGGAACCGGAACGTAAGACTCCCGCCGGGCTCGAGAACGGCCATGAAGTCCATGCCCATGCGCATCGGCTGGCCGGACATGTCCATGCCGGGCGGCATGAGCGACATCGGGTCGACACCCGTCAGACGGGCCGTGTCCGCCATGATCATCCTCACCCCCTGCCCGCGCACGAGCTCGATGCTGGCACCGTCGAGGAACTGGGACTCGAAGCCGTCGCCCGGGAGCGGTCCGAAGGGCCCCTCCTCCTGGAGCGGGGTGCGGCCGAACATGATCTCGTGCGGAACCCCGGGGCGGGACGACGACCGGTTGACGATCGTCACAGTGACGGTTTGGCCCGCCCGCCAGGTCAATTCGCTCGGCGCGAACGAATACTCGTCCATGACGATCGTGACCTCGCCGGCAGCGGCCGGCACCGGCGCGGCAACCCACACCACCGAGAGGACGAGCGTCACGCTCGCCACGAGCGCTGCGACGAGGAGCCCTCGCACCCCGACGACGGCAACCGGCGATTCCGTCGGGACCTCGGCACCCGGGGACGCGGCAGGCTCCATGGCGATCACCGTACCAGCCCGCCGGCGGGCAAGCCTTAAATGGAGATGAGAAATGCAGCGTGGCGGACGGCGGCACTACGACAGGACCGTCGTAGTGCGAGAATGGGCGCCGCGGATGAAGACCATTGACGGAGGTGCCGACATGGATCGTCGAGTCTTCGAAGCAGCCGGGCTCCTCCACGCCAGCAGCGCCGCGGCTCTGGCCGCGTACCTGCGCCGGCAACCGGGTATCCACGATGCAGAGGCCAACCCGGTGTCGCAGACCGTGACCGTTCACTTCGACGACACGGTCATTTCCGCCGACCGGGTTCGCGATCTCATCAACGCCTTCGGCTGTACGTGCGGGGGCGAAATCGTTCCCTGCCGACTCTGCCGTGACGAGCGGCCGGCTGTCGTCGGCAGCACGGTTCAGCCTCGAACCGGGCATCCGGCGCCTGCCACGGAAACGCCACGCGTCGAGCACGTCGAGCATGCGGCCCACGTCGAGCATGCGGCCCACGCCGAGGTCTCAGCAGCGGGCGCCGAGCATGCCGGCCACGCGCCCATGGCACCGGCCGCCGGCGAGACGGCGGCCATGGCCCACGCCATGGGGCATGGGGCCGGCATGAGCATGGAGGAGATGGTCCGCGACATGCGGAACCGCTTCCTCGTCGCCCTCGTCCTGGCGATCCCTGTCTTCCTCTATTCGCCGCTGGCGACCGAGGTCTTCGGCCTGCGGCTGGCAACTCCGTTCGGCCTCGACGCCAAGTTGCTCCTCTTCCTCCTCTCGACGCCGGCCGTCCTGTGGAGCGGCCAGATCTTCTTCGTCGGCGCCTGGCGAGCGCTCCGTAACCGAACCCTGGACATGTCCGTCCTCGTCGCGCTCTCGGTCGGCTCCGGGTACCTGTTCAGCGTCGCCGCGACGTTCCTGTTCGAGGGCGAGGTCTTCTACGAGGCGGCGGTCGTCCTCCTCGCCTTCGTCCTCTTCGGCCACTGGCTGGAGATGCGGGCTCGCGCCGGCGCATCCGATGCGATCCGGGCCCTGCTCGACCTGGCACCGCCGAAGGCGACCGTCATCCGCGACGGGGAGCCGGTCGAGATCCCAACGGCCGAGGTCGTCGTCGGGGACATCGTGCTCGTCCGCCCCGGCGACAAAATCCCGGTCGACGGCGTCGTCGTCGAAGGCAGCTCGGCGGTCGATGAGTCGATGATCACCGGTGAGAGCGTCCCGGTTGAGAAGACGGTCGGGTCCAACGTCATCGGCGCCACGATGAACAAGACCGGCACCTTCCGCTTCCGAGCCACGAAGGTCGGCGCCGACACCGCCCTGGCGCAGATCGTCCGGCTCGTCCAGCTCGCCCAGAACTCGAAGGCCCCGGCCCAGCGCCTCGCCGATCGGGCGGCGCAGTGGCTCGTCGCGGCGGCCGTCGTCTTCGGCCTCTTGACCTTCGCCGGCTGGTACTGGCTCGGCGGGGCGTCCTTCGTCTTCGCCCTGACCCTCGCGATCACCGTCGTCATCATCGCCTGCCCGGACGCCCTGGGCCTCGCCACGCCGACGGCGATCATGGTCGGGACGGGCCTCGGCGCCGTGAACGGGATCCTGTTCAAGAACGCGACGGCCCTCGAGCAGGCCTCCCAGGTGAAGTCGGTCGTCTTCGACAAGACAGGGACCCTTACCGTCGGCCAGCCGCGCGTGATCGAGGTCGTGGCCGGCACGAACCCGCTCGACGAGGACGAGCTGCTCCGGCTCGTGGCCTCGGCCGAGGCGTCGAGCGAGCATCCCCTCGCGGCGGCCGTCGTCGAGGCCGCCAAGGCGCGGAGCCTGACGCTCACCGACGCCACCGACTTCGCGGCCATCCCCGGCCACGGACTGGAGGCGAGGGTCGACGGACGGGCCGTCCTCGTCGGCAACGCCAAGCTAATGCGAGACCGCGGCATCGAGTTCGATGGCCTGAGCGCCCGGGCCGACGAGCTCGAGGGTGCCGGCCGGACGGTCGTCCGGGTCGCCGTCGATGGGGAGCCCGGCGGCCTGATCGCCATCGCCGACACCGTCCGACCCACGGCGAAGCCGACGATCGATGGGCTCCACCAACTCGGCATCCGGGTCGCGATGCTGACCGGCGACAACCGCGCGACCGCCGAGCGGATCGCCGGCGAGCTCGGGCTCGACACGGTCTTCGCCGAGGTGCTCCCCGACCAGAAGGCCGCGAAGGTGAAGGAGCTCCAGGCCGGCGGCGTGCTCGTTGCCATGGTCGGTGACGGGATCAACGACGCGCCCGCGCTGGCGCAGGCGGACGTCGGGATCGCCATCGGCGCCGGCACCGACGTGGCCATCGAGGCGGCCGACATCGTCCTCATGCGAAGCGACCCGATGGACGTCCTCGGTGCGATCGCGCTGTCGCGAGCCACCGTCCGCAAGATGCGCCAGAACCTGGCCTGGGCGGTCGGCTACAACGCCGTCGCCTTCCCGATCGCAGCCGGCGTGTTCTATCCCTCGATCGGGCTCCTCCTCCGGCCGGAGATCGCGGCGATCAGCATGGCCGGCAGTTCCTTCCTCGTGGCGATGAACGCCCTGCTCCTGAAGCGGACGAAGCTCGAAGGGATCCGCCGCTATGGTGCCGACTGAGACGGTGGAGCGCCGGAGCGAGCCGGTAGCGACCGTCCCCGCACCGGCGGGTCCCGACCGGCGCCTGATCCTCGCCCGGCGCATGCTCGTGCTCCTGCGCCGAGCCCTGCCGGCCGAGGCGCCGCTCGAGCTGGTCCTCGCGTCGGACGTCACGGCGGAGCGCTCGGCGCCTGTCCGGGTCGTCATCGCCGGGCCCGACGCCCTCGCCCGATTGCTCTGGCCACCATCCGCCGACGCCCTCGGCGAAGCGTACCTCCGGGGCGACATCGAGATCGAGGGCGACATCTGGGCGGCGGTCGATGCCGGACGCATGGTCGACCTTCGCCGGCTCGGGCCGGACCTGCCTCGTCTCGTCCGTCTCGGCCTTCGGCTGCGCCGGGGCACGGCCCCGGCGCCCAAACTCCGGCGCATCGCGCGCCTCTCCGGACCACGCCACTCGCGCGCCCGTGATCTGGCCGCGGTCCGGTTCCACTACGACGTCGGCAACGAGTTCTACTCGCTCTGGCTGGATCGGCGGCTGGTGTACTCGTGCGCCTATTTCGAGACCCCGGAGACGAGCCTCGACGACGCCCAGGAGGCCAAGCTCGACCTGGTCTGCCGCAAGCTCCGGCTGGGGCCCGGCATGCGCCTCCTCGACATCGGCTGCGGCTGGGGCTCGCTCGTCATCTACGCCGCCGAGCGCTACGGCGTCGAGGCGACGGGGATCACCCTGAGCGCCGCCCAGGCCGAGTGGGCGGCCGCCGAGATCCAGCGCCGCGGTCTGGAGGGCCGCGCGCTCGTGGCGATCCGCGACTACCGCGACCTGGCCGGGCTCGGGACGTTCGATGCCGTCGCTTCGATCGGGATGTTCGAGCACGTCGGCCACGATCGGCTGCCCGACTACTTTCGCTCGGTGTTCGCGGCGCTCCGGCCCGGCGGCCTCTTCCTGAACCACGGAATCGCGACGACGGCGTCCGGGGTCGGTCGGTGGCCGCGACGGCGACCCTTCGGTCGGCGTGGCTTCGTCGACCGGTACGTCTTCCCCGACGGCGAACTCGTGACCGTCGAGGAGGCGATCGGGCTTGCCCGCCGGGCCGGTTTCGAGCTCCTCCACGTCGAGTCGCTGCGACCGCATTACGCGCTCACCCTACGGGCCTGGGTCGAGCGCCTCGAGGCCTCGGCTGCGGCGGCTCGGGCGATCGTCGGCGAGGAGGTCTTCCGGACCTGGCGGATCTACATGGCTGCCGCCCGGCGCGGCTTCGAGGCGGGCGACCTCGATGTCGACCAGCTGCTCCTGGCGCGACCGGGCTCGGATGGCCCTGCGGCCCGTCCGCTACGGCCGTGGTGGCACGGGCGAGCGGCGCGTCCTGATCCCCCGGTCGCCGACGCCGGGCCCATCGTTGAGGGCCCATGCTCGAGGGGACTCAAGGAACGGCGACCGTGACGGCGAGGGCGAACGGATCTGCCGGCCGACGGAGGCTGCGGGCCCTCCTCGGCGGGGTGACGAGCGTGGCCACGGCGATCGCCATCGTCGGTTTCTCGGTCGCGCTCTTCTTCAATCCCGTCTGGATCGGCTTCGAGCAGACGCGGGCGGGCGTGCCGGCCATCACCGGCTGGAGCGCGACGGATGTGGAGGCGGTCACCGGCGCGATCCTCGCCGATCTCGTCCTCGGCCCCCCGGAGTTCGATGTCGTCCGGGCGGGCGAACCGGTCCTCGACAGCCGCGAGCGCTCCCACATGGTGGACGTGCGGAACGTCCTGATCCCGGCCGCGATGCTGTTCGGGTTGGCGCTCGCGGAGCTTGCCGTCGTGCTCACGGCGGGCCACCGCACGGCGTGGGTCTGGAGGGCGATCGCGCGCGGCTCCGGCGCTCTGGCGGTCCTGGGGGTCGTGGTCGGCGTGGCGGTCCTCTTCTTCTTCGACGCCGCCTTCCTCCTCTTCCACCTCGTCGTCTTCCCCCAGGGCAACTTCCTGTTCGACCCGCGAACGCAGCGCTTGACGCAGCTGTTCCCCGAGCAGTTCTGGGTCGAGACATCGATCGGGATCTCGATCGTGGGTCTGATGGTCGCCGTGGCGGTCACCCTGTTCGCCCGACACCGCGCCGTGCGGCTGGCCGGCTGACGGCGCCCGCCATGAGCGAGGTGCGGGCGACCGGGAAGTCTCAGGCGCCGCTCACCTGCCGTTCAAGCACGAGCGCCATGCTGTCGCCATGGACGTCGAGCGCCGGATCCAAATCCCCGTAAACGGCCTCGGTTGCGGTGGCGCGGGAGCGACCACGGTCGAGCGAGAGCTCGCCGCCATCGACGGCGTGCTTCGCGCCTACGTCAATCCGGCCACGGAGACCGCCTACGTCGACTACGACCCCGCCGAGGTCGATGTGGAGACGCTCGTTCGGGCCGTCGAGCGTGCGGGGTACCGTGCCGGCCGCCCCACCGAGACGTGAAGCGTGGTGTTCGCCCGCCGGAACCTCGTCGGTGACCGAACGCGCCTGCTACTCAGCGCTCTCGGGGTCGCGGCCTCGGACGGCCTGTTCCTCCTGCTGTGGCTCGAGGGCAGCGCCCTCATGGATACGGTCACGATGGCAACGGACCCGACCTGGGGGATGACCGTCCAACGCAAGCGGGCGGCCGGCGCCGAGCGCGACGCGAAGACGTTCCGCCGCTCCCGAGGCTGCCGAGAGGAGTTCCCGGGCGGGTTGCGTTCGAACGGTGGCGCGTACGGTCGCGGCGCACCCGGTTCCAGCCGGTTCGCCCCCGGAACTGTCGGAAGTACCGATGGGCGGTGACGACTTCGGCGGCGGCCTCTGGATCGTCGTCGTCCTGGATTCGGTCCTGTTCATCCTGTTCGCAGCCGGCTTCATCCGGCCACGTACCGGCCGAGATTGGCGAGTCATGGGAGCGTACTCGGCGTTCATCGTCGCGCTCTTTACCGAGATGTACGGCTTCCCGCTGACGATCTACCTGCTCTCGGGCTGGCTCGGGTCGACCTTCCCGGAGCTTGGCGCAACGCACGCCGGCGGCCACCTCCTGAACGATCTGATCGGCTGGGAGGGCGATCCCCACCTCAGCCCATTCCACGTCGCGAGCTACGGGGTGCTCATCGCCGGGTTCGCGATCCTCGCCCGGTCGTGGCCCGTCCTGTGGGCCGCGCAGCGGGAGCACCGGATCGCAACGACCGGTCCCTACGCCGTGGTCCGTCACCCTCAGTACGGCGGTCTCCTGCTGATCATGGCCGGGCTCCTGCTCCAGTGGCCCACGCTGGTGACGCTCGCGATGTTCCCAGTGCTCGCCCTCGCCTACGCGCGACTCGCGAGGACGGAGGAGCACGAGATGCGCGCCGAGTTCGGCGCCGAGTACGAGGCGTACGCGGCCCGAACGCCGCCCTTCATCCCGTCGTTTCGCCGGCGCGCCGCAGCACCGCGGTGACCGGCGGACTCCCGGCGACGATTCCCCGACGGGCCGGGACGATCAGCCCGGCCTTCCGTCGCCGATCCGCTCGTGGTCCGGCGGGGAGCCCCCCGGGCGGTGGTGGGCGAGGTACTCGAGGAGGTCGAGCTTCGTGACGATCCCGGCCGGGCGCCCGCCGACGACGGCGACGAGGGCCGGCGCCCCTGCCGAGAGGAGCTGATACGCGTCGTCGAGGCTCGCCGCGG
>JBHOQO010000132.1:0-19368 GCA_042408925.1 Chloroflexota bacterium
ATCGAGAGCTCGCCCTGGAGGATCTTGGCCAGGACCCACGCCCGTTGCTGCTCCTTGGCGGTCATCGTGATCGTCGTCTCCATCTCGGAAGACTGACAGATTCACGTTGCCGTTGGCCCTGACAGATTCACTTGGCTACGAGACCTCCTCGCCGTCGCCCACTATCTGGAGGCCCTCGAGTGGCAGCGCTCGGTGGTCCGGATCCAGGCCCTCCTCGGCGGCAAGAACCCGCATCCCCAGAGCTACTGCGTCGGCGGCATGGCGATCGGCCTCGACCCGAACTCGCCGACCGCCCTGACGACCCGCCGACTCTCGGAGATCCGACTCCTCGCCGAGGAGGCGGTCGACTTCGTCGAGCGCGTCTATCTCCCGGACGTCCTCTTCCTCGGCGAGGCCTATCGGTCCTGGTTCTCCCTCGGGCGGGGCCTCGGCAACTTCCTTGTCTACGGCGACTTTCCCGAGGACGACGGTGACGACCCGGCGAGCTTCTACGTCCCCCGGGGTCGGATCGGCGGCGGCGTTCTCGACCGCCTCGAGCCGGTCGACCAGATCGACGTGGCCGAGACGGTGGCGCACTCCTGGTACCGCTACGCCGACGATGATGCGGCCCTGAAGCACCCCCTCGAGGGCGAGACCGAGCCGGCATACACGGGTCCCCGGCCGCCGTACGAGCGGATCGAGACGCCGAAATACAGCTGGCTGAAGGCGCCGCGCTACCGGGGCGAGCCGATGGAGGTCGGACCCCTCGCCCGGATCCTCGTCGCCTACGCCGCCGGCCACGCCGACGTCCGGCGGGAGGTCGACGCCGTCTTGGCTCGACTCTCGCTTCCCCTCGAGGGGCTCGTCAGCACCTTGGGCCGGGTCGTCGCCCGGGCCATCGAGACGAAGCTCCTCGCCCGTCGCCTCCTCGTCTGGCTCGACGACCTCGGCTCGAACCTCGCGAGCGGCGACCTCGCCGTCGCCGACGTCACGGCCTGGGATCCGGCGAGCTGGCCGACCGAGGCGGAAGGCTGGGGCCTCGAAGAGGCGCCGCGGGGCGCCCTCGGCCACTGGGTCGTCATCCGGAACCGGACGATCGCGAACTACCAGCTCGTCGTCCCGAGCACCTGGAACGGCTCGCCGCGGGACGCCGCCGGCCGCCGCGGGGCCTGGGAGGAGGCGCTCGTCGGGACTCCGGTCGCCGACCCCCGGCAGCCGCTCGAGATCCTCCGGACCCTCCACGCCTTCGATCCCTGCATGGCCTGCGCCGTCCACGTCTTCGACCCGCGGGTCGGGGCCGGGGTCGAGGTTCGCGTCGCCTGAGGTCGGACGATGACGATCGATGAGCGCTCGATCGCCCGGCCCGTCGGGCGGCGCGGCTCGACCGAAGCGCACCGGATCATCGACTCCCTGGTCCCCGCCGCCGCCCAGCGGGTCCGGGTCTACGTCTGGCAGGTCCCCGTCCGGGTGACCCACTGGACCATCGTCCTCTCGGTCGTCGTCCTCTCGGTGACCGGTGCCTACATCGCCGATCCGTTCATCGTCCCGCCCGGCGGCTCGTTCATGGCCGGGATGCGGGCGCTCCACCTCGTCTTCGCCTTCGTGTTCCTCGCCGCCGGCCTCTTCCGGACGTACTGGCTCTTCGCCGGCAACCGCTTTGCCCACTGGCGGGCCTTCATCCCGACGAACCGGGCCCAGCTCTCCGAGGTCGTCCGCCAGACCGGCTGGTACCTCTTCCTCCGACCCCAGGCGCCGCGGGTCCTGGGCCACAACCAGCTGGCGGCCGGAACGTACCTCGTCGTCTTCGTCCTCTTCGGGATCCAGACCGTCACCGGCTTTGCCCTCATGGGGATCCATGGCATGGAGCCGTGGGCGACGCTCTTCGGCTGGGTCGTCGAGGTCCTCGGCGTCCAGTGGGTGCGGCTCCTCCACCACTTCCTCATGTGGGCGATCCTGGCTTTCGTCGTCCACCACGTCTACGCCGCCGTCCTCGTCGACCACTGGGAGCGAAACGGGCTCCTCTCGAGCATCGTGACCGGCTACAAGTTCGCCACCCGGGCCGAGATCATCGAGGCCCGCGACGGCGGCCTGGAGGTGGAGGAGCACATCGAATGAACCCGAACACCTTCGAGCCCCGGCGCGACTCCGCCGATCCCGGCCCGGGCCGAACCCTCGTCCTCGGGCTCGGCAACGTCCTCGCTCGGGACGACGGGGTCGGGATCGAGGTCGTCCGGCGGCTCGCGGCGCGCTGGACCGAACGACCCGAGGCGGCCGGCATCGACTTCGTCGACGGCGGAACCCTCGGGCTCGAGCTCCTCGGGCTCGTCGCCGGCAGCGCCCGGGTCGTCGTCGTCGACGCCGTCGCGCTCGGGGCACGGCCCGGGACGGTGACGCTCGTTCGCGAGGCGCTGTCGTTCGGGCGTCGCTCCGGCACGCTGTCCGTCCACGAGCTCGGGCTCGGCGACCTGATGGCGGCCGCTCGGCTCCTCGGCGCCGCGCCGTCCGTCCTCCTCGTCGCCGTCGAGCCGGCCGAACTCGGGGTCGGGCTCGGGCTCTCCCCGACGGTCGCTGCCGCGGTCCCCTCGGCCTGCGCCGTCGTCGAGGCCGAACTCGGGCTCCGCGCGGGAGTCGCCGCCGATGCATGAGGCCGGCCTCGCCGCGGCGATCTGGCGGGCCGTCGAGGCCCGCGGCGGCTCGACGGCCGGACTGCGGATCGTCGTGACCGGCGGAGCCCACGAGCCGGCCGACTTCGAGGCTGCGCTGCGGCTCCACCTGTCCGCCCTGGCGCCGGACCGGGACTGGTCTGCCGTGGCGGTCGTCCATCGGCCGGTCGCCCGGCCGTGCCTCGCCTGCGGTCGCCCCTTCGAGGCGATCGGCCCGGATGCGGCCTGTCCTGCCTGCGGCGGGCCGGGTCTCCCGCCGCTGGAGGCCGAACGGATCGAGCTCGAATGGGAGGCCGGCGTCCCGGACGGCCCGGGGCTTTGGGACAGCCGGCCCTCGCGGGCGGACCCGACGTCCGGGAAGATCGAGCCATGACGACCGACTCGGCGTCTTCGGACGCCCACGCCAGCGACTGACGGAGTCCGTCCGTGTGCCTCGGCTTTCCCGGTCGGGTCGTCGACGTCGACGCGGCCGGCGCCCTCGTCGACGTCGAGGGGCGCCGGCGTCGGGCCTCGACGCTCCTCGTGCCGGACGTCGCGGTGGGGGACTGGGTCTACGTGACGGCCGGCACGATCGTCGACCGGATCGACCCGGCCGAGGCGGCGGCGATCCGGGCGACGCTCCTCGATGCCGTCGCCCGGGCGGAGGCGACCGAGGCCGCCGAGACGGTCGCTCGGGCCACCCACGACGAGAAGGAGGATCGACGATGAGCCTTCGACAGCGCTCGGGCTTTGGGCCACCGCTGACGACCCGTTGGGGCGTCGCCCTGGCCCTGACGACCGCGATCATCAGCGGCTTCGCCGTCTTCGTGAACGCCTACGGCGTGAAACAGGTCCCCGACGCCGCCGTCTACACGACGGTGAAGAACGGCGTGGCGGCCGTCCTCCTCCTCGCCTTCGCCGGCCTCGTCGTCCCCGCCCGGGAGGTTCGGGGCCTGACCCGTCGCGACTGGCTCGGCCTCACCGTCATCGGCGTCGTCGGCGGGAGCGTCCCCTTCATCCTCTTCTTCAGCGGCCTCGCCGTCGCCTCGGCCCCGACGGCCGCCTTCATCCACAAGACGCTCTTTATCTGGGTCGCCCTCCTCGCCGTCCCCTTCCTCGGCGAGCGGCTCGGGCTCCTGCCCATCGCGGCGATGGCGGTCCTCCTCGCCGGCCAGGCCCTGGCGAGCCCGCCGACCGGGATCGTCTGGGGGGCGGGGGAGACGATGATCGCGGCGGCGACGCTCCTGTGGTCGATCGAGGTGATCCTCGCCCGGCGGCTCCTCCTCGGGCGGGTGCCCTCGCCGGTCCTCGGTGCGGCCCGCCTCGGGATCGGCCTCGTCGTCCTCGTCGGCTATCTCGCCCTGAGCGGCCGGCTCGAAGTCCTTGCCGGGCTCACCCCGACCCAGTGGTTCTGGGCCCTCGTCACCGGGCTCCCCCTCGCCGGTTACGTGGCGACCTGGTTTGCCGCCCTCAAGCGCGCTCCGGCCTCGGTCGTGACGAGCGTCCTCGTCCTCGGTGCCCCGATCACGGCCGCCCTCCAGGCGATCGCGAACGGCGCGGTCCCGGCCCCGGGTGCCGTCGTCGGTCAGCTCCTCATCGTCGCCGCCGCCCTCGGGCTCGCCGTCCTCGCCGCCCGGCGGCCGGTTGCGACCGGCGCCGCGGCGTAGGGACGGTGCCGACATCGGAGGCGACCGTGTTCGAGTCGGGCCCGGCCGTCGAGGCGGCCCCGACCCGCCGGGGGGACGGCGGCCGGGCGGCTCGAGGGAGGACGCCGCCGACCCGGGCCCCCGTGGCCGTCCCCGGGCCAGTCCGCTTTGCCCGCTACGCATACGGCCCGAACCGGCTCGGCTACTGCGGGCCCGATGCCGCGGCCGAGCTCCTCGGGGAGGCGGCCGCCGGCGGCGACCTCCGGCACCTCCGGGAGCTCGCCGCGGCCTTCGAGGGCGCCTATCCGTACCTCGAATTGATCGCCCGGTCGAACGGCATCGCCGACCCCCTCGACGGCCGGGTCGTCGAGGCGTACTGGCTCGGGAACGAGCTCCTCGAGCGGGTCCCCGTCGCCGCCTTGGGGCGGTCCCTGGAGGCGCGCTTCCGGCCCCGGGTCCGGGCCGATGCCTGGCGCTGGCTGGCGACGAAGCCGCCGGCGGGGGCGCGGCCCGTCCACGCCTTCCACGTTCTCGACGTCTTCCCGATCGTCGGTCTCCTCCGCGGCGGCCGGGTCGACGACGTCCTGGCGACGATCGACGCCTGCCGGATCCGCTGGGGTCGGGTCCGTGAGCGCCTCGATGGCCGTCTCCTCGTCGACGCCGTGCCCCTCGAGCTCGTCGACGGCAAGCTCCGGCTCGCCCGGCCGCGGCCCGAGCTCGTCCTCGGTTGGGAGGACGGCCTCGGCTTCGTCGACGAGGCTCGCCCGGGCGACGTCGTTGCGATCCACTGGAACTGGGCCTGCGAGCGGCTCGATCGGGACCAGCTCGGGCGGCTCGTTCGCTGGACGCGGCACCACCTGGCGATCGCGAACGCAACGCTCTGAGCCCCTGGAGCGCCAGGACGCCCTTCGGCGGCTCGGTCCGCATCGACCCCGGTCGCCGTCGCGGCTCGCCGGCCCGTGTCGGCCAGCCGGGCGGCACCCCCCGCGCGGGACCCTCGTCCTGCCCCGCCGGGCCGATCGGCACTGATGCACGAATGCGCATACGAGCGATCCTCTCGGCATGGACGAGATCACGGTCCTCCAGGCCGAGGTCCTCAAGACCCTCGCCAGCCCCCGGCGGCTCCAGATCCTCCACCGCCTCGCCGCCGGTGCCTGCGAGGTTGGCCGGCTCGCCGAGGAGCTGAAGATCAGCCAGCCGAACGTCAGCCAGCACCTCGCCGTCCTGCGGACGAACGGCCTCGTCGAGGCCGAGCGCGACGGTCGCGAGGTCCGCTACCGGCTCGCCGACCCCGACGTCATGGTCGCCTGCAACCTCATGCGTCGCGTCCTCGAGCGGCGGCTCGCCCGCCTCGCCGGTCTCTCCGACGTCGGCCGCCGGAGCGGCGCGGGTCCGGCTGCCGGGGCGGCCGAGACGAGGTCCTTCGACCACGACGCCCACCTCCTCGGTCCGGCGCCGACGACCGCGGCGCCGACGACGCCATCCCCGACCACCCTGCGCACGAGGTGACCCCGATGGACGAGCAGCCCCTCAACCTGGTCCTCTTCTCGGGGACCGACGACAAGCTCCAGGCCGCGGCGGTCCTCGCGGCCGGTGCCGCCGCCCTCGGCAAGCCCGTCCACGTCTTCCTCCAGTACTGGGCCCTCGACGCCTTCCGACGCGACCGGATCGACCGCGACCACGGCCTCGCCCCGGAGGCCCGCCCCGACGGCCGCGCTGCCGTCGACAAGCTCCGGGCGGCCGGCCAGGCGGGCTGGGTCGAGACGTTCCGCCAGGCGAAGGAGGTCGGCGACGTCGACATCCAGGCCTGTTCGCTCTCGATGGACCTCCTCGGACTGGAGGAGGACGACCTCGATCCGATCGTCGACGGCGTCGAGGGGGTGACCGCCTTCTTCCTCGCCGCCGGCGAGGGCCAGATCGTCTTCATCTGAACCGCACCCGAACCGCACGACCGACGCACGACCCGCAAGGAGCACGACCGATGACGAGCCTCCAGATCGCCCAAACCCTCGACGCCCGCGGCCTCTCCTGCCCGTTGCCGATCGTGAAGACCGCCCAGGCGATGAAGGCCCTCGCCTCGGGCCAGCTCCTCGAGGTCCTCGCCACCGACCCGGGTTCGGTGAAGGACTTCGCGGCCTGGTCGAAGTCGACCGGCAACGAGCTCGTCGAGCAGTCCGCGGACGGCGGCGTCTACCGCTTCGTCCTCCGCAAGAAGTGAGGTGACCGCCATGGCCGTCGCAGCCGAAGCCACGACCGTTCCCGCCACGGACACCCCGGTTCCGACCGCCGCCCCCGAGCCCGCTCCGGCGCCCGAGGCGGCCGCGAAGCCGAAGGAGCTCCTCATCATCAACTACAGCGGCAACCTCGAGAAGGTCTGGGCGACCCTCATCCTCGCCTCGACCGCCGGGGCCATGGGCGTCCCCTGCAAGGTCTTCGTGACCTTCTGGGGCCTCCAGAACTTCGTCAAGGACGAGCGCCGGATCACCGGTCGGAACTGGATGCAGAAGATGCTCTCGTTCATGGAGCGGCCGGGGATCAGCCACCGGAAGCTCTCGAAGCTGAACTTCTTCGGCCTCGGCCCCTGGATGATGGGCAAGCTCGCCAAGCAGTACAACGTCGCCAGCCCGAAGGACCTCCTCGAGGCCGCCCAGGCGATGGGCGTCGAGTTCATCCCCTGCCAGATGACGATGGACATGTTCGGCCTGACCCGCGAGGACCTCATCGAGGGGCTCGGCGAGCCGGTCGGGGCCGCCACCGTCATCGGCCTCATCCAGGACGGCGCGACGCCGCTCTTCATCTGACCCGCTCGTCCGGGTCGACCGCCCCGGGCGAGCGAACGACCTCGCCCGACCACCGCACGCCGCCCGCGCTCGGGCGGCCGTGCCCGGAACCCGAAAGGAGTGCCACGATGGCCGAAACCTCGACCGGGTACACCGTGACCCGAACCATCGACGCCCGCGGCTCCTACTGCCCGGGTCCCCTGATGGAGCTGATCCGGGCGATCAAGGAAGCCGCCGTCGGCGACGTCCTCGCCGTCTACAGCTCGGACAAGGGGAGCCGGACCGACATCCCGAAGTGGGTCCAGAAGGCCGGCCACCGCCTCGTCGCCGTCGAGGCCCGGGACGGCTACGACGAGATCGTCGTCGAGAAGCTCCGCTGAGATGGGAGGCCCCTCGATGCAGCGCGTCCTCATCCTCGGCGGCGGCGTCGGGGGGACGCTTGTCGCCAACCTCCTCGTCCGCAAGCTCCGCCGCCGGATCGAGCGGGGCGAGGCGTCGGTGACCGTCGTCGACCTGACCGGGCGCCACACGTATCAGCCGGGCTTCATGTACATCGCCATGGGCGGCGAGCGGGCCGAGCGGCTCGTCCGCCCCGAGCGCTCGCTCCTCGATCCACAGGTCCAGCTCGTCGTCGGCGAGGCGGTCCGCGTGGATGAGGCGAACCGGCTCGTCGAGTTGGCCGACGGCCAGCGGCTCGGCTACGACTACCTCGTCCTCGCCACCGGATCGCGGATCGCCCCCGAGGAGATCCCGAACTTCGAGACCGAGGCGCACCACTTCTACACGGCCGAGGCCGCCCTCCGGCTCCGCCGGGCCCTCGACGCCTTCGAGGGCGGGAAGATCGTCATCGGCATCGCCGGGATGCCGTACAAGTGCCCGCCGGCGCCGCTCGAGGTCGCCCTCCTCATCGAGACCGAGCTCCGGGAGCGCGGCCTCCGCGATCGCTCGGAGCTCCACTTCTGCTCGCCGATCGGCCGCGCGTTCACGATCGAGACCGTCTCGGACATGGTGACGCCGATCCTGGAGCAGCGCGGGATCGAGCTCCACACCTTCTTCAACGTCGATTCCATCGACGCCGAGCGGAAGGTCGTCGCTTCCCTCGAAGGCGAGGAGCTCCCGTACGACCTGCTCATCCTCGTCCCGCCGCACCGCGGCCAGAAGTTCCTCATCGACTCGGGGCTCGCCCCGGCGCCCGGCGGCTGGCTCCCGACCGACCGCCACACACTCCAGGTCGGCGGCCGGCCGAACGTCTTCGCCCTCGGCGACGCGACGGACCTACCGCTCTCGAAGGCGGGCTCGACCGCCCACTTCGAGGCTCCGGTCGTCGCCGAGCGGATCGTCGCCGCCATCGAGGGCCGCGCCCCGTCCGGCAAGCACGCCGACTACGAGGGCAAGGTCATGTGCTTCTTCGAGATCGGCGACGGGAAGGGGACGCTCCTCCAGTTCGACTACAACCACCCGCCGAAGCCGCCGAAGCCGAACCGGATCTGGCACCTCGGCAAGATCGTCTTCAACAAGACGTATTGGCACACGGTGCCGCGGGGCCGCGTCTGAGCGCCGGCCCCGCGGCCGCGCCGCGGCGATCGCCGATCTGGAGGCGCAACTCGGCGGCCGGCCGTCAGCCTTCGACGAGCGTCGCCTCCACGGACAGGGCGACGTTGCCCTTGAGCGCGCCGGAGATCGGGCAGCCGTCCTTCGCCGCTTCGGCGGCGGCCTTGAACGACTCTGCCGTGGCGCCCGGCACGACGCCCCGGACCTGGAGGGCCGAGGAGGCGACCTTCCAGCCGGCGTCGGCCTTGTCGAAGGTGACGACGGCCTTGACGTCGAGGCGGGTCGGCGGGGTGCCGGCCCGGGCAAGGCCGGCCGAGAGGGCCATCGAGAAGCAGGCGGCGTGGGCGGCGGCGAGGAGCTCTTCGGGGCTCGTCCGCCCGTCGTGGGCTTCGGTTCGCGAGGCCCACGACACGGGCAGGCGGGTAAACGCGCCGCTCGAGACGTAGGTGATCATCCCGCTCCCGGACGTGAGGTCACCGTTCCAGACGACTTCGGCGTGGCGAACCGCTGCCATGTTTTCCTCTCCTTGCGTGCCGAAAACCTGTGTCGCCGCCTAGGGTAGGGGGTTCCGGTCGACCGCGCACGACCGTGGCGGCGCGTAGGGTACCCTATATGCGCCATGCGCAAGACGTCCGTCTACCTGACCGAAGAGGAGGCAGCTGCCCTTCGGCGGATCGCCGCCCGTGAGGGGCGCTCCCAGGCCGAGCTCATCCGGGCCGCCCTCGACCGTCTCGTGGAGGAGGCGGAGCGTGGCAGCCGGCGATTCCGGAGCCTCGGCCTCGGCCACGGGCCGGCCTACGAGCCGTGGCGGGTCGATGAGGTGGAGCGTCGAGCGCTCGGGGAGCGGTGATGGCGCTCCTCGTCGACGCTGGCCCGCTCTATTCGCAAGCGAACGCCGACGATCCACGACACGACGCGGTCCGCCGGATCATCGTGGCGGAACGAGGACCGCTCCTCACCACCGAACTCGTCGTCGCCGAGGCCGATTACTTGATCCTCGACCGGCTCGGGATTGACGTGGAGATTGCCTTCGCCCGTGACCTGGAGGAAGGAACGTTCGTCGTGGAGTGCCTGCGACCCGACGAGCTCCGAAGCGCCCGACTCCTCGTCGAGCGCTATCGCGACCTTCGGCTCGGGCTGGCCGATGCCTCGCTCGTCGTCCTCGCCGGCCGCTATGGGACGAGTCGGATCCTGACCTTCGACGAGCGGGCATTCCGGGTTATCTCGCCGCTTCAGGGAGGGAGCTTCACGATCCTTCCCGCGGACGCACCGTAGGCCGCGTTTTCGATCTCGCCGAGGTCCGGGCGGGCCGGCGCCGCCGTTCCGCCGTCTCAGCCGGCACCGGCGTCGAGTTCGACCTATACTTCGGTGTGAGCGAAGTGTTCGCTCATAACGAACCGTCGTATGCGACCGAAGGAATGACCGACCGGGACAGGGACAGCCGGACCGCCGCCGTCGTCACCGGGTACGAGCGACTCATGCACCGTCTCGCCGAACGGCACGCCCCCGACTTCCTCGACATCGCCGTGACGATGCCGCAGGCCAAGGTCCTCTACGTCGTGGGCGCCGCCGGTCGGCTCCACATGTCGGAGCTGGCGGCACGGCTCGGGGTCTCGCTCTCGACGGTGAGCGGCCTCGTCGACCGCCTCGTCGATCAGGGGCTCCTCGACCGTCGGGACGACCCGGCCGACCGGCGTCAGGTCGTCGTCTCGCTGACCCCGACCGGTGCCTCCTTCATCGATCGCTTCCGCGAGCTGAACGCGCGGCAGCTGCGCGAGCTCCTCGACGTGCTGAGCGAAGGGGAGCTCGCCGATGTCGAGCGGGCCCTCGCCCACCTCGACCGGGCCGCTGAGCGGCTCGCCTCCGAACCGGACCGCTGACCGCCGCCGCCCGCCATCGACCCCCGGGTCGGGGCGCGGGCGACGGTCGACTCGAAGGGGATCGTCATGCATCACCTCTCGGCCCTCGCGCTCTCGAAGCGGAACGTCACGCTCCTCCTCGCCGCGGCCTTGTTCGTCGGCGGGATCTCGTCCTGGAGCAACCTGAAGCAGGAGCTCCTCCCCGACATCGAGCTGCCGGTCATCACCGTCGTGGCGACGTACCCGGGTGCCGGAGCCTCGGACGTCGCCGAGCAGGTGACGAAGCCGATCGAGCGGGCGGTGAGCGGGGTCCCGCGCCTCGAGCGGCTCCAGTCGACCTCGGCGAACTCCATCGCCATCGTCGTCGCCCAGTTCTCGTTCGGGACCGACGTCAAGGCGACGAAGGCGGCGATCGAAGAGAACGTCGCCGCAGCGGGCCTCCCCGCCGCGGCCAAGCCGGAGGTCTCCGCGTTCAACATCAACGCCGCGCCCGTCATCGTCGCCTCGATCGCGGCGACGAGCCAGGACGGCCTCGACGCGGCGGCGGCGATCGCCCGGCGGGAGATCGTGCCGGCGGTCCTGGGCCTCGAGGGGGTCGCCGCCGTCGACCTCACCGGCGGGACGGAGACCCAGGTGGAGGTGACCCTCGATCCCGACAAGCTTGCCGCGGCGGGCGTCTCGGTCTCCCAGATCGTCGGGCTCCTCCAGGCGAACAACCTGACGCTCCCCTCCGGCCAGCTCCAGGTCGACGGCGAGCGGATCACGGTCAGCACGATCGCCGGTGTCACGTCCCTCGACGAGGTTCGCTCGCTCGTCGTCGGCGTCCGTCCGGCGGGTCCCTCGACGACGCAGTCCTCGGCCGGTCCGGCAACCAGCCCCACCCCGGGAACCAGCCCCGCCCCCTCGGCTTCGCCCGCGCCGTCGGTCGCTCCGTCGCCGGTCCCGTCGCCCGTCCCGAGCCCGGCCCCGACTGCGAGCCCGGCCCCCGGCGCAAGTGCCGCCCCGGGCGGTGGCGCGGCCCCCGGCGGGAGCCCCGCCGTCGTCCCGATCCGCCTCGGTGACCTCGGAACCGTCGAGGCCGTCGAGGTCCCGACGACCGGCTTCGCCCGAACGAACGGCAACCCCTCGCTCTCACTCTCGGTCAGCAAGACGACGACGGCGAACACCGTCGACGTCGCCGAGGCCGTCGAGGCGACCCTCGCCGAGATCGCCGCCCGTCACCCGGGCGAGCTGACGATCACGACCGTCTCCGACCTCAGCACCTTCATCAAGGACTCGCGGGACGGTCTTCTGCGCGAAGGCGGCCTGGGTGCCGTCTTCGCGATCCTCACGATCTTCCTCTTCCTCACGAACCTCCGCTCGACGGCGGTCGCGGCGATCAGCATCCCGCTCTCGATCCTCACCGCCCTCGTCGTCATGGAGCTCGCCGGGATCACGATCAACGTCATGACCCTCGGCGGCCTCGCCGTCGCCGTCGGCCGGGTCGTCGACGACGCCATCGTCGTCCTCGAGAACATCTACCGCCACCGGGCCCTCGGCGAAGATCGCCTGACCACCACGCTCCGCGGACCCCGGGAGGTGGCGACGGCGATCACCTCGGCGACGCTGACGACCGTCGGCGTCTTCCTCCCGATCGGCTTCGTCGGAGGGATCGTCAGCCAGTTCTTCCTGCCCTTCGCCCTCACCGTGACCTTCGCCCTCCTCGCGTCCCTCGCCGTCGCCCTGACCGTCGTCCCGGTGCTCGCCTATCTCTTCCTCGACCGGGTCCGGCTCGCCGTCGACCCGGCCACCGGTGAACCGCGGAACTCGTTCTGGGTCCGGGCCTACGCCCCGACGATCCGCTTCGCGCTCCGGAACCGCTGGACGAAGCTCGGGGTCCTGGGCCTCGCCACGGTCCTCTTCGCCGGTTCCCTCGCCCTGGTCCCGTCGCTGCCGACCCAGTTCATCAACGCCGGGTCCGAGAAGATCCTGGCGGTGACGATCGCGCCCCCGGCCGCGACCCCGTCCGAGGCCGTCCTGGCCCGGGCCGAGGAGGCCGAGCGGATCCTCCTCGCCGACGCCAAGGTCGAGCTCGTCGCCACGAGCGTGCCCGGCGAGACCGACACCGGCTTCCAGACCATCGTCGCCGCCCAGAGCGGCCGGCCGGCGAACAGCGCCCGGCTCACCGTCCGGCTCGACCCGTCGGTCGACCTCCCCGCCGAGGCAAAGCGCCTCTCCGATCTCCTCGCCCCGATCAAGACCGACGGCTTCGACGTCGCCGTCGCTCAGACGGCCGGCTTCACCTCGAACAACCTGAATGTCATCGTCAGCGCCGCCGATCCGACCCTCGTCGAAACGGCGACGGACCGCGTCGTCGCCGCCCTCCGCTCGAACCCGGATCTCATCAACCTCAAGAGCGACCTCGTGAAGGCGACGCCCGAGATCGTCGTCCGGGTCGATCCGAACAAGGCGATCGGGGTCGGGCTGACGGCGGCCCAGGTCGCCTCGGAGGTCCGGAACGCCCTTGTCGGTCAGGCGGCCACGCGGCTCGTCCTCGAGACCGGTGCCGGCGGCTCGGGCGGCGGGAGCGGCGGTACCGGGGCGCCGGTCGAGCTCGTCGTCCGCCTCGACCCGACGCGGATCCGCTCGGTCGACGACCTCCGGCGGCTCCCGGTCGGCACGACGACCCGGGTTCCCCTCGGGTCGATCGCGTCCGTCGAGCAGACCGACGTCCAGGGCAGCATCACCCGGATCGACGAGGCGCCGGCAGCCTCGATCTCGGCCGAGATCACGAGCCAGGACACCGGAGCCGTCTCGGCGGCGGTCCAGCGGACGATCGACGACCTCCGGACGAAGGGCGAGATCCCGGCCGTAGTCGACGTCCGCCTCGCCGGGGTGACCGAGCAGATGCGGGAGGCCTTCGGCGGCCTCTTCCGCTCGATGGCGATCGCCGTCCTCATCGTCTACGTCATGATGGTCCTCGCCTTCAACTCCTTCGTTACCCCGTTCGTCATCCTCTTCAGCCTGCCACTCGCGACGATCGGCGCCTTCCCGGCCCTCTACCTGACCGGCCGGCCGATCGGGGTTTCGGCGCTCATCGGCTTCCTCATGCTCATCGGCATCGTCGTGACGAACGCCATCGTCCTCCTCGATCTCGTCGAGCGGCTCCGGGGCCAGGGCCTCTCGACCCGGGAGGCCCTCGTCGAGGGCGGCAAGATCCGGGTCCGGCCGATCCTCATGACGGCGATCGCGACGATCCTCGCCCTCATCCCGCTCGCCGCCGGTCTGAACGAGGGGTCGATCATCGCCGCCGAGCTCGGGACCGTCGTCATCGGCGGCCTCTTCAGCTCGACGTTCCTGACCCTCATCGTCGTCCCGGTCGTCTACTCCCTCGTCGACGGGGCGAAGACCCGGCTCGGACGGGGCGGCGCGGCCGAGGGCGCCGAGGTCGAGGGCTCGCCCGCCGGCGCCTGAGGGACCGCCGCCCGGTCCTCGAGCCAACGACGGAGCTGGCGCCCGACCGCCTCCGACCCGACGAGCGGTGCCTCCGGGGCCGGCCAGGCGGCCGGGACGAGGAGAAAGCCGGCCGACTGGGGCCCGCCGAGGCCGCCGTGGGAGCCGATGAGCTCCTCGAAGGCGGCCACCTCGTCGGTGCCCGGGTCGACGGCCGAGAGGACGACGAGGTCGCCGACGTCGGCCATGGCGTCGAGGCGACGGAGGGCGTCGGCGGCGAGGGGGCCGTAGGGGAGGGTGGGGTCCTCACCCTCGGTCGCGTCGTCGTCGAGGCGCCGGAGCCCGGCCCGCCCGAGGGCGACGGTCCCCCCGGGTGCAGTCCGGGCGAGGACGAGGCCGATCCCCGGATGCGTGAGGAGTCCCTCGACGAGGTTCGGGTACGTCGAGCGGATCGTCTCGAGGGGGACGCGCCCGGGGATCCCGGCGAGGTAGATCATCCCGAGGTTGCCCGAGGCGCAGACGACGAGCTCCTCGGGCGAGGGCCGTGGCCGCTCCGCCGGCTGCTCCCGCGGCTGCCCCGCCGGGCGCCCCGGGGGCTCCCCTCCTCCCGGCGGGGTGCCGTCGGGTCGCTCCGGGCCCAGGCCGACGACACCGTCGGCGATCCGCCGCCGCAGGGCGCGCCGGGCGAGGCGCGGCCCGACGCCTTCGGCCTGGGTGAACTCCGAGAGGATCCGGTTGACCGTCGCCCACTCGTCGGTCCTGGCCGTCGCCGCCCGGACTGCCGGCCCGCCGCCGGCGAGCTCGCGGACGAGCGCCTCGAGGCTCGTCCCGTAGCGCTGTCGGAATGTCGCTCCGAGCGTCTGCCCGTGGTCGGAGAGGACGACAAAGCGATACGGCCGCGGGGCATCGGCCGCCGCCCGCTCGAGGACGCCGAGGACGCCGTCGACCCCGTCGAGGGCATCGAGTGCCTCCGCCCGCTCCGGCCCGGCGCGGTGGGCGATTTCGTCGTAGTCGACGTAGTCGACGTAGATCCGGGGGGTGCCCCGGTACATCTCGTCGATGACGATCGCCGTCGAGAGGTTCCGGAGGAGGACGTTCGTGACGGCGCGAAGCAGGGGGTAGAGGCCGCCGCGGTCGAGGCGCGGTTCGATCCCGGCCCGCCGCTGGCGGATCGCCTGGACCACCTCCTTCGCCGCCTCGGCGACGGTGAGGACGAGGCTGTGGAGGTAGCCGTACGGGCTGAAGAAGAAGCTGAAGAAGGCCGAGCCGGATCCGAGCCCCTGGCTCGGGTCGGCCAGGGTGCTGACGGTCAGGTAGCTCCGGGCCGCCCCGCCCGAGAAGAGGTTGCCGACGCTCGCGCCGTCGGGGGCGAGGAGCGGTCCGTCGGGCGCAGCTCGCTCGGCCGCTGACGGCTCGCCGTTCGCGCCCGCTCCGGCCGCCGTCCGCCCGGCTCGGCCACGGAGGCGCCGGTCGATATCGGCGGCGTCGGCCGGTCGGTTCGCGACCCGGAGGCGGCCGGTCGCCTTCTCGTACCACCGGAAGCCCGGGATGTTCTCGACGACCGCGTAGAGGATCCCGGCCTGGCTGGCCGGCGTGCTCGTCGGGAGGAGCGCCTCCCAGCGGGCGAGCCGGTGGGACCCGCGGCGGATCCAGCGGCTCAGCGTCGGGACCCGGCCGGCCCGGACCTGGTGGGCGAGGACGTCGTGGGCCAGGCCGTCGATTTGGACGAAGACGACCCCGGGCTCGGCGGTCCGGAGGACGTCGCGCCGCCCGGCGACGAGCTGGCGGACGAGGGCCCCGAAGTACGACTCGTCGCGGTCGATGGAGAGGAGGCTCGTGAGGAAGGTGTTCGCGACGGCGTAGACCCAGGAGCCGAGGAACGCCGAGCCCACGTCGTCGATGGAGAGACCGGGGACGAGGCCGCCGAGGGCGAGGATGGCGGCGACCTGGAAGACGACCGTCGCCGCCGCGATGAGAACCGGCGAAATCGGGGTCGCGACGGCGAGGATGATCGGCCGGACGAGGGCGTTGAGGAGCGCGAGGACGACGACGGCGACGGCGATGGCTCCGGGATCCCGGACTCGGATGCCGGGCAGGAGCCAGACGGTGAGGCCGAGGGCCACGAAGGCGACGGCGAAGGTGACGAGGGCGCGTCGGGCCAGCGCCCGCCGACCCCGCCGCCAGGTCCAGACGAGGCGGAGTTGGAGGGCGTAGAACTCGACGAGGCGGCGCACGAGGCCCACGGGCATCATGATCGCGCGTGGCCGCCGTCGGCGAGGCGGGGACCTGCGGCCGCTTTGGTGTGCGGACCGCACGCTCGCCGGAGGACCGGCTCGCCCTCGGCACGGGAGAGGGGCGGAGGGGCGCGCCCCTCGATTGACGGATCCGGCGCGAATTCCGATAATGAAGGTCGGATTTCCGCCGGCCGCGCGGCGGCCGCTGCGGGAGCCCTAACCGATCGACGCGAACCCGCGTCGACGCGCCGGCGCATCGGGCTCGGGCCGGCGCGTCGGCCCACCTGCAGCCGCCGGGCCCGCTGGGAGCGCCATGGCTTCGACACGCGACATCGTCACCGATCGCCGGGCCGAATACGCCTTCCACGACGAGATCGTCTATCTCGCCGAGACCCGACGCGGTCTCTCCCGGGAGGTCGTCGAGGAGATCAGCCGGATCAAGGGCGAGCCCGATTGGATGCTCCGCTTCCGGCTCCGGGCCTACGACCACTTCGTGAAGCGGCCGCTCCCGACCTGGGGCGGCGACCTGTCGCGGATCGACTTCGACAAGATCGTCTACTACCGCAAGCCCCACGAGCGGGAGGAGCGCTCCTGGGACGACGTCCCCGAGCAGATCAAGCGGACCTTCGAGCGGCTCGGGATCCCCGAGGCCGAGCGGAAGTTCCTCGCCGGGGTCGGCGCCCAGTACGACTCCGAGGTCGTCTACCACTCGGTCCGGGAAGAGCTCGCCAAGCTCGGCGTCGTCTTCATGGGCACCGACCAGGGCCTCAAGGAGTACCCGGAAATCTTCCGGAAGTACTTCGGGACCGTCGTCCCGCCGGAGGACAACAAGTTCGCCGCCCTCAACAGCGCCGTCTGGTCCGGGGGCTCCTTCGTCTACGTCCCGAAGGGCGTCGAGGTCCCGCTCCCGCTCCAGGCCTACTTCCGGATCAACGCCGAGAACACCGGCCAGTTCGAGCGGACGCTCATCGTCGTCGACGAGGGGGCCAAGGTCCACTACATCGAGGGCTGTCTCCCCGAGGGCGAGCTCGTCAGCCTCGGCGACGAGATGGTTCCGATCGAGACCGTGGCGCCCGGGACTCTCGCCCTCAACAGCGAGGGCTTCCTCTCACCGGTCGTCTCGGCCCGCCGCCGAACCTACGTCGGCGACCTCGTGCGGATCGTGCCGCTCTCGCCCGGCAACGCCTTCGAGCTCACCCCCGAGCATCCGGTCTGGTCCCTTCGTCGTCGGGCCGTCGCCCGGCGCCGCCCCGACCGCCCGGCAACCCAGTGGGAGATCGACGATGCACGCCTGGCGGCGGCCGAGCCCGAGTGGGTCCCGGCCGGCGAGCTCCAGCCCGGCGACCTCGTCTGCTTCCCGGTCGCCGTCCGGACGTGTGACCATCCGGAGATTTCCGACGACCTCCTCCGGTTCCTCGGCTACTACCTCGCCGAGGGGAGCGCCTTCCGGAACTGGGTCTCGAACGCCCCGACGGTCGCCATCTCCCTCGACAGCCGGGACGGCGCGATGATCGCCGACGTCCAGGCCCTCATGACCCGCCTGGCCGGCAAGTCGGCCAGCGTCCAGGAGGTGGCGTCGAAGCACGAGGCTCGGGTCTACGTGTACTCCGCCGAGCTCATGGAGCTGGCGCAGCGGTACTGCGGGACGGGCTCGGCGACGAAGCGACTCCACCCGGACCTCATGGAGCTGCCGCCCGCGCGTCAGCAACTCGTCCTTGACGCGTACCTCCGGGGCGACGGGAGCCGCCACGACCGGGGCAACGGCCGGACCCTCGTCCGGGCGGCCACCGTCTCGCGGGTCCTCGCCTTCCAGCTCCAGGAGATCCTCGCCCGGCTCGGCATCTACGCCGGGATCATGGTCCGCGAGGCGGCGGACGAGACGATGCCGGACGGGCGGGTCGTCCATCACCGCGAGCGGTACGTCCTCCACTACGAGGAGGGGGCGACCCTTCGCCGGGTTCGGTTCGACGCCCGCCGGAACTGCTTCTGGGTCCCGATCCGCACCGTGGAGCGGCGGCCGTACGAGGGCTGGGTCTACAACCTCGAGATGGCGAGCGCGCCAAACGCCTACCTCGCCCGCGGCTTCGCCGTCCACAACTGCACGGCCCCGATCTACGCGACCGACGCCCTCCACGCCGCCGTCGTCGAGGTCATCGCCCTCCCCGGCTCGAAGGTCCGCTACACGACGATCCAGAACTGGAGCAACGACGTCTACAACCTCGTCACGAAGCGGGCCCACGCCTACGAGGGGGCGACCGTCGAGTGGGTCGACGCGAATACCGGCTGCCTGACCGGTGACACGGCGGTCTTCGCGAACAGCGACGTCGTCCCGATCGCCGACATCCAGCCGGGGCGCCGCGTCTACTCGCTCGGGGCCGACTTCACGATCGAGCGCCGGCCCGTCGTCGCGACCCGGAAGAACGAGCCCGGTCCGGTCTTCGAGCTCCAGCTCGCGAACCACCGGCGCGTCCGGGCGACCCCGAACCATCCCTTCCTCGTCGCCCGGAAGGTCGGCCGGACGCGGCGGATCGCCTGGCTCCCGCTCGCTGCCATCGTCGACGGCGACGAGGTCGCCGTCGCCGGTCGTCTCCCGGACGACGGGGTCTCGCACCGCTTCGAGCCGGTCGCCCGCCGACCGCGGGCCCGGAACCCGTTCCGGGCGCCCGAGGTCTCCAGCCCCGACCTCCTCTGGCTCCTCGGCTTCTATCTCGGTGACGGCTACCTCGAGGGCGGGGTCCGGGTGAACTTCGCGGTCCCCGAGTCGGATCCGGCGGCGCCGCGGGTCGCCGAACTCGCCGAGCGCCTGTTCGGCGTCCGGCTCCGCCGCCGGGGCGTCGTCCTCCGGGCGAACTCGGCACCGTGGGTCGACTGGCTGCGCGCCGTCGGCTTCGACGGCGGTGCCCGCACGAAGTCCGTCCCGGGCTGGGTCTTCCGGCTTCCACAGGCCGACAAGCGGGCCTTCATCGAGGGCTACATCGCCGCCGACGGCCACGTCCGACCAGGTCACAAGAACGTCTCGATCGCGAGCGCGAACCGCGAGCTCCTCGAGCAGATCCGGCTCCTCGCCATGGCCGCCGGCCTCAACCCCGGCAAGCTCTCGGTTTGGCGGAGCCGCCGCAAGCTCCCGCTCGGCACGGAGACCCGCGAGTACGTCACGTACATGCTCTACTTCGCCGACGAGCCGCTCGACGGGCCGGTCCACTTCGTCCCGGTCACCGGGATGACGTACCTCGGCGAGCAGGAGA
>JBHOQO010000135.1:0-15778 GCA_042408925.1 Chloroflexota bacterium
GCCTCGGCCGCCGCCACCCGCTCCTCGGCAGCCCGCCGCGCCCCCTCGACGAGGCGTTCCGCCTCGGCGGTCGCCTCGGCCTCGATGACCCCAACGATCGCCTCGACACCCACGGCCGCCCTCGCGGAGCTCACGGCGCTCGCCGACGCCGCCGACCCGGCGCGCCGCGAGCGCTGGTGCCGGGCGCTCCGGCGGTGGCTCGAAGAGGCGCTGTCCGTCGTCGGGGAACGGGCGAGGGTCGTTGCCCGGCCGGCGGATCTCGCCTGCCTGGCGGGCACCGCCGGCGTCGAGCTCGTCGGCGACCCGGACCATCCCCCCGGCTGCCGGGTCGAGCGACCCGACGGCCGGGTCGAGGTCGAGGCGACGCTCCCGGTCCGGCTCGCCCGCGCCGAGCTCCGCTGCGCCGAAGCCGTCGCCCGGGCCCTCGGGCTCGGGGAGCCGGCGGGGAGTGCGGCGGCAACGCGTCCCGTCGCCGAGGGCCCGCCCCGATGACCGACGACTACGGACTGGCGCGGGTCGCCGCCCTCCGGGGCCGGCTCCTCGATGCCTCGACGCTCGGGCGGCTCCGGAGCGCGCCGACGCCGGCGGCCTTCCTCCAGATCCTCGAGCGGAGCGAGGACTGGGATCCGATCGTCCGGCTCGTGGCGCCCCTCGGGGGGCACCCGGTCGCGGCCGCCGGGGCCGCGATCGAGCGCCACCGATCGCTCCGGATCGGTCGGCTCCCCGGCTGGTTCGAGCCGCCGACCCGGTCGCTCGTCGAAGCCCTCGTCCTACCGCTCGACCGGGAGCGGGCCTTCGCCTTCCTCCGGCTCCGGCGGTCGGGCGCCGACGCCGAGACGATCGGAACCCTCGTCTCGCCGGGGTTCCTCCTCGATTCGGCGGCTCTCGGTGAGCTGTCGCGGGCGCCGACCCTCGCCGACGTCGTCGTTGGTCTCGCCGCCCGCGGCCTCGTCGAGGTCGAGACGGTTCCGGAGCTGCTTCGGCGGGCGCGGGAGGCCGTCGATCCGGCCGGGTGGGCCGCCTTCGAGCGGGCCCTCGACGTGGCGATCGAGGCGGTGCGGGTTCGGCGGGCGGTGGGTCGGAGCGAGAACGCCCGCTTCGTCACGGCGCTCCTCCGTCGCGAGGCGCTCGAACGCCGGACCGTCGCCGAGGAGCTCGACTCGGGGGGCGCAGCCTCGGCCGCCCGGCTGGAGCGGGCCCTCCTCCTGGCTCGACTCGCCGCCCTCGTTCGGCGAGCGCGGCGGGCACCGCTCTCGATCGGCCCGGTCGCCGGCTACGTGGCCGCCGTCGAGCTCCAGGCGATCCGGCTCCGGGCGATCCTCGCCCGGCTTCGATCGGGCTGGCCCGGCGATCCGCTCCAGGACGGCGGGCCGGCGGTCGCCTTGAGGTCGGGAGCGACGCCGACCGTCGGTCGCTCGGCCCCGATCCCGGTGATCCAGGGATGAGCAGCCTCGTCGTCGTCGCGAGCCCGGCCGTCGCGGACGGCTTCCGCCTGGCGGGCTGCGAGACGCACGCCGCAGAACCGGGCGAGCGGGCCACGGTCCTCCTTCGGGCCCTTGCCGACCGAGCCGACGTGGGCCTCCTGCTCGTCACCGCAGACTGCTGGATCGCCGCCCCGGAGGGGCTCCGCGAGGCCCTCGAGCAGCGCGACCGGCCGGTCGTCCTTCCGATCCCGGCCGGCGCCGGCGAGAGCGAGCCGTCGAAGGAGCAGCTCCTCGGCGAGATGCTGGCTCGAGCGATCGGCTTCCGGATCCGGCTGACGACGGGAGGTGGTGGGTCATGACGACCGCGGAGCAGCGCCGCGGACCGCAGGGCTCGGCCGGGACCGGTTCGACGACCGGACGGATCGTCTCCGCGGCGGGCCCCGTCGTCCGGGCTGTCGGGCTCGCCGGCGCCGCCGTCAACGAGGTCGTCCGGGTCGGTGCAGCCGGGCTCCTCGGGGAGGTCATCGCCCTCGACGGCCCCGTCGCCACCATCCAGGTCTACGAGGACACGACCGGCCTCCGGATCGACGACCCGGTGGCGGCGACCGGCGGCCCGCTCGTCGCCTGGCTCGGACCGGGGCTCCTGGGGGCCGTGTTCGACGGGCTCCAGCGGCCCCTCGATCGCCTGGCGGCGTCCGGTCACTGGCAGATCCGGCCGGGCGCGGCGGCGTTCGGGTCCGAGGCGGACCAGGCGGGCGGTCCCGCGACGGCCCTCGGCGACCGCCGTTGGGCCTTCGAGCCGCGGCGGGTCGTCGGGGAGGAGGTCGCCCCCGGTGACGTCCTGGGAGTCGTTCGAGAAGGCGCGATCGAGCACCGGATCCTCGTCCCGCCGAACGAGCGAGGCGGGCGTCTTCTCGCCCTCGACGCCGGGGAGTACCGGGTCGACGAGCCGATCGGCCGGCTCGTCGACGCGGACGGCCCGCGGGACCTCCGGCTCGCCCATGCCTGGCCGGTCCGCCGCGCTCGCCCGGTGGCGGCCCGTCGCCCGGTCGATCGTCCGCTCGTCACCGGGCAGCGGGTCCTCGACCTCTTCTTCCCGGTCGCCCGCGGCGGCGCGGCGGTCATCCCGGGCGGCTTCGGGACCGGCAAGACCGTCGTCGAGCAGCAACTCGCCCGCTGGTCCGATGCCGACGTCGTCGTCTACGTCGGCTGCGGCGAGCGGGGCAACGAGATGGCCGAGCTCCTCGCCACGTTCCCGGAGCTCGCCGATCCCCGGACCGGGCGGCCGCTCATGGACCGGACCGTCCTCGTCGCCAACACCTCGAACATGCCGGTGGCGGCCCGGGAGGCGTCGATTCAGCTCGGAATCACCGTCGCCGAGTATTTCCGCGACCAGGGGCTCGCCGTCGCCCTCCTCGCCGATTCGACGTCCCGCTGGGCCGAGGCGCTCCGGGAGATCGGCGGCCGTTTGGAGGAGCTCCCCGGCGAGGAGGGCTTCCCGGCCTATCTGCCGAGTCGGCTCGCGGCCTTCTACGAGCGGGCCGGGTCGGCGGTCGCCCTCGGCCGCCCGGCGCGGGAAGGCTCGGTGACGATCGTTGCCGCCGTTTCCCCGCCCGGGGGCGACTTCTCGGAGCCGGTCACCCAGGCGAGCCTGCGGCTCGGGGCGACGTTCTGGGCCCTCGACACGACCCTGGCCCACGCCCGCCAGTTCCCGGCCGTGAACCCGCTGACCTCGTACTCGCTGTCGGTCGCTCGTCTCGCCCGGTGGATGGCCGAGGCGACCGGCGGCGACTGGCTCGAGGCGCGGGCGGCGGCCCTCGAGCTCCTGGCCCGGGAGCGGACGCTCCTTGACATCGTCGCCCTCGTCGGTGCCGACGCGCTCCCGGAGCGCGACCGGATCGTCCTCGAGGTCGCCCGTCTCCTCCGGGAGGTCGTCCTCGCTCAGCACGCCTTCGATCCGGTCGATGCCGCCCGACCGCCCGACGTCGCCTTCGGGCTCCTGCGGGCCGTCCTCGCGGCGAAGACGGGTCTCGAACGCGCCGTCGCCGCCGGCGTTCCCCTCGATCGAGCTCGGCTCGACCCGGCCATCGACGAGCTTCGGGCGGCGAAGCGGTGGAGCGGTCCGGACCTCGTCACCCGCCTCGCCGACCTCGCGGCGCGCCTCGAGCGGCTCGGCGGTGCCGAGGGCGGCGGGCCTCGGGATGCCTCGGTCGGGGGCGGACCGAACCCTGGGAGCGAGGGCGGGGAGGGCGCGTCGTGAGCCGCCTCTCGGCCGTCCGGGTCCGCGGGGCGGAGCGGCTCGCGGGCCCCCTTGTCGTCGTCCGGCGCCTCGTCGAGCTGGCCCTCGGCGAGGAGGTCCGGGTGACCGGCGCCGACGGCCGCACCCGCTATGGTCAGGTCATCGAGCTCGCCGAGGACCTCGCCGTCGTCGGTGTCTACGAGGGGACGAGCGACCTCGAGCTCGAGACGACGACGCTCGAGCCGGCCGGGGAGCCCTTCCGACTCGGGCTCTCGCCGGCGATGCTCGGGCGGATCATGGACGGCCGCGGTCGACCGATCGACGGCGGTCCGCCCATCGTCCCGATCGCCCGGCGTGACGTCAACGGGGCGCCGCTGAACCCGGCGGCGCGGGACAACCCCCGCGATTTCATCGAGACGGGCGTCAGCGCCATCGATCTCCTCACCTCGCTCGTGCGGGGCCAGAAGCTCCCGATCTTCACGGCCGCCGGGCTTCCGGCAAACGAGCTGGCGGCGCGGATCGCCACCGGCGCGCGGGTCATCGGGGAGGAGCGCTTCGTCACCGTCTTCGGGGCGATGGGAATCACCCGGCGCGAGGCGGACGACTTCCGCGACGCCTTCGCCGGCTCGGGGGCGCTCGACCGCATCGCGTCGTTTCTCAACCTTGCCGACGATCCGGCCGTCGAGCGTCTGCTCACGCCGCGCTGTGCCCTCGCCCTCGGCGAGTACCTGGCCTTCGAGCTCGGCTTCGACGTCCTCGTCGTCCTCACCGACGTGACGGCCTACGGGGAGGCGCTCCGGGAGCTGTCGACGGCCCGCGAGGAGATTCCCGGCCGACGTGGCTATCCGGGCTACCTCTACACCGACCTCGCGACGCTCTTCGAGCGGGCCGGCCGGGTCCGGGGTCGGCCGGGCTCGCTAACGGCGCTCCCGATCGTCACGATGCCGGACGATGACATCACCCATCCGATCCCGGACCTGACCGGGTACATCACCGAGGGTCAGATCGTCCTCTCGCGGGAGCTCTGGGCGCGGGGCATCGACCCGCCGATCGACGTCCTGCCGTCGCTCTCGCGGCTCATGAACTCCGGGATCGGCGAGGGCCGAACGGTCGCCGAGCACCGGGTCGTTGCCGACCAGCTCTACGCCGCGTATGCGCGGGCGCGCGACCTCCGGCGCCTCGTGACGGTCGTCGGGGAGGCGGGCCTCACCCCCGAGGACCGGGCGGTCCTGGCCTTCGGCGAGGCCTTCGAACGGCGACTCGTGGGGCAGGGGCGTGAGCGACGGGCGCTTGCCGACTCGTTCCGGGTCGCCTGGGATCTCCTCCTCACCCTGCCGCGCTCGGAGCTCGGGCGGGTCCCCGAGGAGGTCCTGGCCGCCCACCGGGCCGCCGGGTCGGGCGGTGACCCTGCTCCGCCATGAGCGACGGGCGATGAGCATCCGACGGACGCGGATGGCGCTCCTCGCGGTCCGGGCCAGGCTCGCCCTCGCTCACGTCGGCGAGCGGGTCCTGGAGCAGAAGCGAGACGCGCTGCTCCGCGAGCTCTACCGGGAGGTGCGGGTCGTCTCGGCCGCCCAGGCCGAGCTCGAGGCCGCCGCGGCGGGGGCCCGGAACGCCCTCGAGGAGGCACGGGTCTGGCTCGGCTCGGAACGGGTGGCGGCCGCAGCCGCCGCGGCGGCCGTCGGACGGAGCGTCGTCGTCGAACCGGCGCGGGTCATGGGCGTGTCGGTCCCGATCGTCGAGCCGCGGAGCCTCGTTCGCCGCCCGTCGGACCGAGGTCGGGACCCGGCGATCTCGGGGCCGCAGCTCGAGCTCGCCGCAACCCGCTTCGAGGAGGCGCTGACGGTGGCCCTTCGGCTCGCCTCCTTGGAGCTCCGCGTCCGCCGGCTCGCCCGGGAGATCCGGCGGACGACGGCACGGGTGAACGCTCTCCGAACCCTCGTCATCCCGGGGCTCGAGGCGGAGCGGCGGGCGATCGCCTTCGCCCTCGAGCAGCGCGAGCGGGAAGACCGCTTCCGTCTCAAGCGGGTGAAGGCTCGCCGGGCCGACGGTCGCTCCCGCCCGGGCGCACCGGCTCAGCCCGCGGGCCGGCCGACGCGGATCGAGGCGGCGAGGAGCAGGAGCCCGAAGACGATCGCGCCGTAGGGCCAGACGGCGCCGAGGTCGAGGTCGGGGACGAACCGCCGGGCCAGGAGCGCGAGGCCGAGGAGGACGAGGACGATCCCGAGGATCGGGATCCCGCGGCCCTCGCGGCGTCGACGAGGGGGCTCCGGCGGACGGGCGCCCGGGCCCCCCGCTTCACCCGTCGCCGGCGGCGCCGGGGGCGGGGCACCCGGCGGCTCGCGCTCGGCCGCCGGCCCCGGCGTCGGAGTCGGCTCGACGGGAGCCGCAGCGCCGGACCCCATCGGGGCGGGCGGCCTGCCCGGCGTTCGATCGAGCCGCTCGTCGGTCATCGACAGGACGCCTCCCCGTTCAGGGTGATCGAGCCGGCGTTCGCCGTCGCCACAAGCTCGATCCGGGTCGCGGCGGTCGCGTACTCGGCGTTCGTCCAGGTATTGCCGGAGCGGACGAGCCCGGCCTCGGTGAAGCCGTACGTGCCGAGCGGGTTGTCGCTCGTCGTGATCCGCATGCCCACGCCCGGCGGCGCGCAGATCGCGATCGAGCCGGCGTTCACGGTCAGGCTGCCGCCCAGGTCGGCGGCCGGGAGCCGGACGACGAGGGAGCCGGCGTTCACGGTGCCGGAGAGCGAACCGACCCGGGCCGCGTCGAGATCGAGGGTCGCGCTCCCGGCGTTCAGCGTTACGGAGGCGACCCCGAGGTCCGCGGCCCCGACGTCGACCCGCGCCTGCCCGGCGTCGACGGTCAGGGAAAGGTCGAGGGCGACCGCGGTCGGCAGCTCCACCCGCCACGACTCGGCGTTGCCGAGCGGCCAGACGGCCGGCCCCGATCCCGAGCGGACCGTCAGCCGATCCCCGGCGGCGTCGACGACCGGCGGCCGATCGGCCGGCGCCGTCCCCGAGACCGACCAGTTCGATCCGGGGACGCCGACGACGGTCAGCTCGCCGCACCGCAGGTCGAACTCGACCGCGGCGGCGGGGCCGGCGAAGGTGCCCGAGCGGCTCGGGAAGGCGGGCCCCGCTTGCGGGCCGCAGGCGATGGCGAGCCGCCCGACATCGAGGCCGACGGCGAAGAAGCCGCCGACCATCGCCCCGAAGGTCGCCGCGACGAGGAGGCCGCCGAGGGGCGCGGCCGGGGTCCGCCGCAGGAGGAGGGCGAGCCCCCAGCCGATGAGGAGGAGCGGCCAGAGCTCCCACCAGCGAACGTCGGCCGGCACGACGCCGGCGCGGACCCCGAGCGGGACGAGTCCCAGGACGACGAAGAAGATGCCCCAACCGAACAGGCGTCGGTCGATGCCGATCACGCGCCGATCATCGTCGATCCGGGGCCGAAACTCAACCCGCCCGTGGTCGTGCCGGTTGCCGCCGAGCGTGTTAGCCTCCGATCGACCATCGAACGAAGGGGGTCGAGGATGCGATTGAGCGAGTGGCGGGCGGCGGCGCCGACGAAGGAGGCGGCGTCGTCGCGGGTCATGGCCGTCGTCGAGCCGGTCCTCGAGAGCCTTGGGGCCGGCCGCGACCCGGAGTGCTGGATCGCCTGGGGCGACGACCCGGCCCTTCGCTGGACCCTCCTCGCCCCGACGCCGGCCGGCCTCGTCGAGTGCGCCGTCCGGGTCAGCGTCCCGGGCGAAGGGCCCCGGGCGGCGGCAAAGCTCGTCCGCTGGCCTCGCGTCCAGGTCGGCGACCTCGCCGTCGAGACCCAGGCCGGCCACCGCTTCGTCAGCATCCAGGTCGAAGGTCTCGTCCTCAAGGGCGTCGACGACGAGGCCGACCGGGTCGCGGCCTTCGTCCGACGGCTCTTCGATGCCATCGACGGCCGCACCTCGGCGGCGATCAGGGCCGAACCTCCGTCCGCGCCCGGGGAACCGTCGCGGGTCCGTCACCGCCCGTCTCCAAGCGGCTGACGGGGGGTAGGGGATCGACGTGCCGGCGCCGATCGCGACGCGTCTCCGCCAGCGCCTCGCCCGGTTCGTCGCCCGGGCCGTCGTCGGGGCGTACCTCCGGGTCGGGGTCGAGGGTCTCGAGCGGCTGCCGCCGGGACCCGCCGTCCTCTGCTTCAGCCATGCGAACTGGGCCGACCCGCTCATCCTCCTCGCGGCGCTCCCGGCCCGGCCGACGACGTACTTCTTCGGTCCCCTCGAAGCCGACATGGCCCGGGGTCTCCGGAACCGGCTCATGCGCTGGTCGGCCCTCGCCCTCCCGGCGCCGCCCGGCCGCCCGCTCGGGGCGGTCCGGCGGATCGAGGCGCTCCTCGGCGCCGGCGACCGGCTGGCCATCGCCGGGGAGGGGCGGATCCACGCCCGCGAGCGGGAGATCCTGCCGCTCCAGGAGGGGCCGGCCTACGTCGCCGTCCGGACGGGCGTCCCGCTCGTCCCGGTCGCGATCCTCGGCACGACCTGGCTCGCCTTCGGGCGACGGGTCCGGATCCGGGTCGGGGAGCCGATCCTCCCGCCGGCCGAGGTCGCGCCCCGCGAGGCGGTCGCCGTCCTCACCCGGACCTGTCGGGCCCGCCTCCTCGAGCTCGTCGCCGACGCCCCGGAGACCTCGCCGCCCGGGCCGGTCGGCCGGCGGCTCACCGATCTCTTCAACGCCTGGCCGGGAGGGCGTCGGCCCTGATCCCCGGCGGGAACGCCGGCGGCGGTCGGCTGGCATACTCCGACCGAGCACGTTCGTTCGCAGGAGGCAGCTGTGACCGTCACCGGACTCTCCGCCAGTCCCGAAGAATACCGAGCCCGACTCGCCGAGCAGCCGGACGAGCAGATCGACGCTTGGGCCGCCGAGCTCATGCGCGACGTGGCGATCCGGCGCGGCGTCGCCCGCGTCGTCGCGGACGTCCTCCGGACGGCCGGTCTTCGGGAGGAGGAATTCGAACGGGTGTTCGCCGCGGGCGGCGGGCCTCCGGCGACGATCGGCCGGGATCCGGCGGGCCGCCTCGTCGTCCCGGCGATCACGCTCCATGCCCTCGTCCCGGGGCTGCGGGCCACGGTCCCGGACGCCCGCGAGCGGCTCATCGCGTACCTCGTCGAGAACTTCGGGGAGCTCGTCTACGTCTGATGGGGACCCGGCGGCGCGTCCCCGCCGACCGCCGACTGCGGCTCGGCGGGCGCCCGGTGTCCCGGATCGGCCCGTCGTCCGTGGGCACCGATGGGACCACCGGCTCCTCGGCTACCTGCGGGTCGGCCATCCGGGTCCCTCGCTGCTGAACGGCCTCGCGGCCGGGGCGATCGCCGCACTCGCCGGAGCCGACGCCGCCACGGTCCTCCGCCTCGGCGCGGCGATGACCGCCCTCCAGCTCGCGATCGGCACGACGAACGACCTCGTCGACGCGGAGCGGGACACCGCCGCCGAGCGCCCGAAGCCGATCCCGTCGGGCCTCGTCCGACCGGAGGCGGCGCGGGTCCTCGCTTGCGGGGCAGGCCTCGCCGGGCTCGGCCTCGCCGCGACGGTCGGGCCCGGGGTCCTCGGCGTCGCCGCCGTCGGATTCGCCCTCGGCCTCGCCTACGATCTCGCTCTCCGATCGCGCGGCCTCGGGTGGCTCGCCTTCGTCCTGGGCCTCCCCCTCGTCCCGATCTACGGCTGGCTCGGCGGGGCCGGGAGCCTCCCCGCCCCGATCCTCCTCCTCGCCGCCGCGGCGGCTCCGGCCGGCTTCGGGCTCGCGGTCGCGAACGGCCGGCCCGACGCCGTCGCCGACCGGCGGAGCGGCACGCCGAGCCTCGCCCTCCGCCTCGAGCGGCGGGGCCCCGTCGCCATCGTCGTCGCCTACGGCGTCGCCTTCAGTGGCCTCGGCGCCGGTCTGGCGACGTGGGGCGGCGGAGGAGCAGGGCTCGGCCTCGTCGGGGTCGGGGTCGGGGTCCTGGCGGTCGGGCTGGCCGTCCCGCCGGCCGTTCGGGCCTGGGAGATCCAGGCCGTCGGCCTCGCCGTCGTCGGTGTCGGGTGGCTCGCAGCCCTCCGGATGGGCGGCGCCCTCTGAGCGACGGTGCAGCGGGGCACCCCGAGGCCGCGTCGTCGCCGGCCGGCCCCCTAACGCGCCGAGCCGCCGTTCGTTCTCGCCAGTGAGCCGGCACCCGCCGGTGCCGCCGAACGATCCGTCGTCTCCTGTTCAGAACACCGGGAGGACCGTCCATCGTGTACCGACCCCGCACCGTCCTCGCCGCCCTTGCCGCCCTCGCCCTGTCGGCGGGGGTCGTCCTGGGTGCCGATCCCCCGCCCACTGCCGACCGCGGCCTTGCGACGGCCGGGCAGGCCTCGGGGATGACCGTTCCGCCGTCGGCGCCCCCGAGCCTCGACGTGCCCGCCCCGAGCCCCTCCCCGGACGAGAACGCCGAGGAGCCCGAGCCGTCGGCATCGCCGGCGCCCTCCGAGCACCCCGACAACGACGGGGCCGTCGTCTCCCAGGCCGCCCGGGGTGAGACGCCCGACGGTTGGGCGAACCACGGGGCCTACGTCTCGGCCGTTGCCCGCGGGCTCGCCCAGCCCGGTGACCCGGCGCCGGAGAGCGCCGTTGCGAACGGGGGCCGCTTGAAGCCCATGAAGCCGACCCACCCGGCCGGGGGGAAGCCGGAGGGGACGCCGGCGCCGTGAGGCACTCGGCCTGACCTCCGATCGGGCAGGCCTTCGTCCGATCCCGAAGGTAGCAGCGAACCGGCCGGCGCCACCGCGCCGGCCGGTTCGTCGTGACTTCGTCGTGACTTCGTCGTGACGGCGATCACTCCCCGGCGCCGGCGGTCAGCGGCGCCGGCGGTCAGCCGGGCCGGTCCTCGCTCCGCGACCCGCTCCGGACGAGGGCGATCGCGTTCTCGAGCTTGAGCTTCGCGATCGTGAGGTACTTGGCAAGGTTCGCCCGATCGATCTCGCCGATGGCGGCGAGGACGGCCGGGTTCTGGAGGACGCCGACGAGCTCCTCGACCGCCTCGGCGAGCTGGCGCTTCGCGGCCAGGAGGGAGTCGTCCCGGAGCGGGGCGGCCGCAACGGGAGCGACCCAGCCCTCGCCGTCGTCCCGGGCGCCGGCGGTGGGCGGTGTCTGGACCGCGGCCTGCTCGGTCCCCTCGGGGCGCCGCCGGCGCGGACCCTCGATCCGCTCCCGGAGCTTCACGAGGCTGAGCTCTCCCCGGGCGACCTGCTCGGCGAGGCGGCGGCGCTTCTTCGGATCGCTGACCTTCAAGAGCTCGTAGGCGTGGGAGAGGGTGTCTTTGCGTACAGACACGAGCTCCTTGATCTCGGGCGGGGCGTCGGCGAGCCGGAGCCGGTTCTCGAGGTAGCCCTTGTCCTTGCCCAGCTTCTGGGCCAGGCGCCGGATCGAGTAGCCGTGCTCGCGGACCATCCGGTCGTAGAGCATCGCCTCTTCGAGGGGTGAGAGGTCCTCGCGCTGGAGGTTCTCGATGATCGCGATCTCGAGGGCCGTGTCGTCGTCGATCTCCTCGATGAGCGCCGGGATCGAGTCGAGGCCGGCCCGCTGCGAGGCCCGCCAGCGGCGCTCGCCGGCGACGAGCTGGTAGCGACCCTGCTCGCGGGGGCGGACGAGGATCGGCTGGAGGACGCCGTGTTCGCGGATCGAGGCCGCCAGCTCGTCCAGCGAGGCCTCGTCGAACTCCATCCGCGGCTGGTCGGGGTTCGGCTCGATGCGGTCGAGGGGGATGATCCGGACGCCCTGTCGTCGACCGGCACCCTCGGACGAGAGGAGGCTGACGATGGCCGGGGAGAGCTCGCGCTCTTCGGAGAGGCGCCGCGCGGCGGCGGCCCGGAAGTCAGGGCGTGGCAAGGTCGATCACCTCCCGGGCGAGGTCACGGTACGTGTTTGCCGCATCCGACGAGGCGGCGTACGTCGTGATCGGGCGCCCGGCGAGGGGGGCCTCGCCGAGCTTCACGGTATTGCGGACGATGGTGTTGAAGACGTGGTGGTTGCCGACGACCCGCAGCTCCTCGAGCATGTCGCGGGCGAGGTTCGTCCGCCCGTCGAAGAAGGTCGGCAGGAGGCCCAGGATCCGGAGGTCTCGGTTCAGCTTCGTCCGGATCGTGTTGATGACCTTGACGAGGTTGTTCAGACCCTTCATCGCGTAGTACTGGGTCTGGACCGGGATGATGACGCTGTCGGCGGCGACGAGCCCGTTCACGGTCAGGAGGCCGAGGTTCGGCGGACAGTCGATGAGGACGTAGTCGTAGCGGCCGACCCGCCCGGCGATGGCGTCGCGGAGGATCGACTCCCGCCCGAGCATCGTGAAGAGCTCGCCCTCCGTGCTCGCCAGGTCGATGTGGGCCGGGGCGACGTCGATCCCCTCGACCTCGGTCGGGAGGATCACCTCGTCGAGGGTGGCCCGTCCGTCGGACAGGACGTCGGCCATCGAACGCTCGACGGTGTTCAGGTTGATCCCCAGGCCGGCCGTCAGGTTTGCCTGGGGGTCCATGTCGATGCAGAGGACCCGATAGCCGGCCTCGGCGAGGGCGCCGGCGAGGTTGATCGCCGTTGTCGTCTTGCCGACGCCGCCCTTCTGGTTCGCGATGGCGATGACCTGTGTCACCCGGGAATCACCTCGTCGCTCGATGCGCTCCGCTGGCCCGCCCGTCTCCTCGACCGGAGCGGGGAACTTCGGGGGCCCGGTCGTCCGCGGCTCGGCCCGGACGACGTCCGGCGCCCCATCGTACCCCAGGCCCGAACCGGCGGCGCAGCGAGGTTATCCACACGATCGCCGAGTTGTGCACCGTTCCTGTGGATATCCGCCTCCCCGGTCCGGCCGATCATAGGGGCGTTCCCGCCCCTATGATGTCGGCCTGTCTTTGCGCAAGGACACCAGCGATGTGACGAGCAGGAGGACGGCGGTGCCGACGAACCGAGAGCGACTCGAGACCCTCGAGCGACTGCGGGCCCAGGCGCGCCTCGGCGGCGGGCAGGAGCGGATCGACCGCCAGCACGCCGCCGGCAAGCTGACCGCCCGGGAGCGGCTCGACCTCCTCCTCGATCCGGGATCCTTCGTCGAGCTCGACGCCTTCGTGACCCACCGGACGACGAGCTTCGAGATGGAACGGATCCTCGGCGACGGGGTCGTCACCGGCTATGGCACCGTCGACGGGCGCCTCGTCTTCGTCTTCAGCCAGGACTTCACCGTCTTCGGCGGCTCGCTCTCGGAGGCGTACGCCGAGAAGATCTGCAAGATCATGGACCTGGCGATGAAGGTAGGGGCGCCGATCATCGGGCTGAACGACTCGGGCGGAGCCCGGATCCAGGAGGGCGTCGCCTCCCTCGGCGGCTACGCCGAAATCTTCCTCCGGAACGTTCTCGCCTCGGGGGTCGTCCCCCAGCTCTCGGTCATCATGGGTCCCTGCGCCGGAGGCGCCGTCTATTCCCCGGCAATGACCGACTTCACGATCATGGTCGAGGGGACGAGCTACATGTTCGTGACCGGCCCGAACGTCGTTCGGACCGTCACCCACGAGGGCGTCGACAGCGAGTACCTCGGCGGGGCGACGACCCACACGACGCGGAGCGGGGTCGCCCATCTCGCCGCGCCCGACGAGGCGAACGCCCTCGATCTCGTCCGCCGGCTCCTCGGCTACCTCCCGCAGAACAATCTCGAGGACCCGCCGCGGCGACCGACCGACGATCCGTCGGAGCGGGCCGATCCGGAGCTCGACGACATCATCCCCGAGGATCCCCGCAAGCCGTACGACATGCACGGCGTCATCGACCGCGTCGTCGACGACGGCGAGTTCCTCGAGATCCAGCCGTCCTGGGCCCAGAACATCATCTGCGGCTTCGCGCGGCTCGGAGGTCGGAGCGTCGGGATCGTCGCCCAGCAGCCCTCGGTCCTGGCCGGGGCCCTCGACATCGACGCCTCGGTGAAGGCGGCCCGCTTCGTCCGAACCTGCGACTGCTTCAACGTCCCGCTCGTCACCTTCGTCGATGTCCCCGGGTTCCTACCGGGTGTCGCCCAGGAGCACGGCGGGATCATCCGCCACGGGGCGAAGCTCCTCTACGCCTACTGCGAGGCGACGGTCCCGAAGGTCACCGTCATCACCCGGAAGGCGTACGGCGGTGCCTACGACGTCATGAGCAGCAAGCACATCCGGGGCGACCTCAACTTCGCCTGGCCGACGGCCGAGATCGCGGTCATGGGGGCCGAGGGCGCCGTCAACATCATCTTCCGGGACGAGATCGCCCGGGCGGCGGATCCCGAGGCGACGCGGGCGCGCCTCGTCGCCGAGTACGAGGCGGAGTTCAACAACCCCTACGTCGCCGCGGCCCGCGGGTACATCGACGACGTGATCCGCCCCTCCGAGACGCGAAGCCGCCTCGTCCGGGCCCTCGAGGTCCTCGCCGACAAGCGCGACACGAACCCGCGGAAGAAGCATGGCAACATCCCGCTCTGAGGGCCGCGCAGACGGTCGGCCGCGCTCGACGCCGCCGAGCCGGCGTCCGGTCGCTGCCGCGTCTTTGCGCAAAGACGGTCGCCGACGGGGAAGGGTGGGGGCGCGGAGGGCTGCCGGATGACGACCGCCGGGGTCCGCACGCGACGGCCGGCCGGTGAGCGCCCGCCGTTCCGGCGGGTCCTCGTCGCCAACCGCGGCGAGATCGCCGTCCGGATCGTCCGGGCCTGTCGGGAGCTGGGGATCGAGACCGTCGCCGTCTACAGCGACGCCGACGCCGCGACCCTCCACGTTCGCCTCGCCGATGCGGCCGTCCGGATCGGTCCGCCGCCTCCGACGGAGAGCTACCTGCGGATCGAGGCGATCGTCGAGGCGGCCCTCCGGAGCGGCGCCGAGGCCGTCCACCCCGGCTACGGGTTCCTCTCCGAACGAGCCGCCTTCGCCCGGGCCGTCGAGGCGGCGGGCCTCGTCTTCGTCGGCCCGTCACCGGCGACGATCGAAGCCCTCGGCGACAAGCTCGCCGCCCGCCGGCTCGCCCGCTCCGTCGGTGTCGATCCCGTTCCGGGGACCCTCGAGCCGGCACCCGTCGACCGACCCGCCGACCTCGAGGGGCTCCTCGCCGCGGCGGCCGACGTCGGCTTTCCGCTCCTCGTCAAGGCGGCCGCCGGGGGCGGGGGACGGGGGATGCGGCGGGTCGTCCGGCCGGCCGACCTCCCGGCCGCCCTGGCGGCCGGGTCGGCCGAGGCCCGGGCCGCGTTCGGCGACGGGGCGGTCTACCTCGAGCGGGAGATCCGTCCGGCCCGCCACGTCGAGGTCCAGCTCCTCGGCGACCGGCACGGCACGGTCGTTGCCCTCGGCGAGCGCGACTGCTCGATCCAGCGCCGACACCAGAAGCTCGTCGAGGAAGCCCCGGCCCCCGGGCTGACGCCGGCCGAGCGTCGGGATCTCCACGAGCGGGCCGTGACCCTCGGTCGGGCCGCCGGCCTGACGAACGCGGCGACGGTCGAGTTCCTCCGCGACGCCGCGGGGCGGTTCTGGTTCCTCGAGGTCAACACCCGGCTCCAGGTCGAGCACCCGGTCACCGAGCTCGTGACGGGGATCGACCTCGTCCACGAGCAGCTGCGGATCGCGGCCGGGGCGCCGATCTCGGACGCGGTCCTGGCTGCGGCCCGGACCGTCGCCGACCCCGGTCGCCACGCCATCGAGGTCCGGATCTCGGCCGAGGATCCCGGTCGCGACTTCGTGCCGACCCCGGGCCGGATCGGCCGCTGGCGGATGCCGAGCGGCCCGGGGGTGCGGGTCGATGCCGGCGTCGAAGCCGGCGAGCGGGTCCCGCCCGAGTACGACAACCTCGTCGCCAAGTGCATCGTCGTCGGCCAGGATCGGCCAACCGCGATCGCCCGCCTCCGTCGGGCCCTCGACGAGATCGAGATCGGCGGGATCCAGACGACGCTGCCGTTCCATCGGGCCGTGGCGGCCGATCCTGCCTTCGCCGCCGCCGAGCTCTCGACCGACTGGGTCGCCGAGCGGTACGACCCGGCCGCGGACCGGACCCGGGCGGCGTTCGCCGCCGCGCTGGCGGCGGGGATCGCCGCGGTCCTCCCGGGCCCGGCCGGGCCGAACGGCCCTGGGCCCGCGCC
>JBHOQO010000136.1:0-5377 GCA_042408925.1 Chloroflexota bacterium
GTCGCGGCCCGGCGATCCGCCGGCGCCCCCGGCGACCCACCTCGGCGAGCCGATCGCGCACCGTGGCTGAGGTCGAGCGGGCGGCCTACCGGCGGGCGGGGGTCGACGTCGCCGCCGGTGAGGCCGCCGTCGAGCGGATCCGGGCCGCCGTCGAGGCGACTCGGGGGTTCGCCCGGGTCCTCGGCGGCTTCGGCGGCTTCGGGGCCGCGGTCGCCGTCCCCGAGGGGCTCGCCGAGCCGGTCCTCGTCGCGGCGACCGACGGCGTTGGGACGAAGACCGAGCTCGCCCGTCGGCTCGGGCGACTCGAGACGATCGGCCGCGACCTCGTCGCCATGTGCGTCGACGACGTCGTCTGCTCGGGAGCCGCCCCGCTCTTCTTCCTCGACTACGTCGCCGTCGGCCGCCTCGACCCCGAGCGGGTGGCGACGATCGTCGCCGGGATCGCCGACGGCTGCCGGGAGGCCGGCTGCGCCCTCGTCGGCGGCGAGACGGCGGAGCACCCGGGGCTCCTCGAGCCCGACGAGTTCGACCTCGCCGGGTTCTGCGTTGGGATCGTCGAGCGGTCGGCGCTCATCGACGGCTCGGGGATCCGGGCCGGCGATGCCCTCCTCGGGGTCCTCACGAGCGGGCTCCACGCGAACGGCTACTCCCTCGTCCGGGCGGTCCTCGCCGAGGGCGGCTTCGAGTTGGCCGAACCGTACGGCGACGTCCTTCGGCGGGTCCTCGGGTCGACCGCGGCGGAGGCGGCCCTCGCGGCCGATGGTGAGGGCGGCGCCGGGCCGGACCTCGCCGCGGCGACCCTCGGCGACGTCCTCCTCCGGCCGACCCCGATCTACGCCCGCCGGCTCCTCGCCGTCCGGGAGCGGCTCCGCGCCGCCGGCGTCGACCTCGGCGGGATCGCCCACGTCACCGGGGGCGGGCTCCCCGGGAACGTGCCGCGGATCCTCCCCGCCGGCCTCGGGGCGTGCCTCGATCCCGCCCGCTGGCCGCTCCCCTCGGTCATGCGCTGGCTCGGCGCCGCGGCCGGGATCGACGAACCGGAGCTCCGGGCGACGGTGAACGGCGGTCTCGGCCTCGTCGTCGCCGTCCCGGCCCGCGCCGTCTCAGACGCCCTCGCTGCCTTCGCCGCCGAAGGGCTGGCGGCGCGCCGGGTCGGGGCGGTCGTGGCAACGGCGGAACTCGGCGGGCGCCGCTACGCCGAGGGTCCGCTCCCGGGCGAACTGGAGGAGCGTCCGGAGCCGGTCGAGCCGCCGGAGGGTCGGCGATGAGCCGGCCGGTCGGCGGCCGGCGGATCGCCGTCGGCGTGTCGGGGGCCGGCTCGAACCTTCGGGCCCTCGTCGCCGCCGCCCGCCGGGGCGAGCTCGGGGGCGAGGTCGTCCTCGTCTTCGCCGATCGGCCGTGCCCGGCCCTCGACTGGGCGGCGGGGGAGGGGATCGCCACCGCCCTCGTCCCCGGCGGCGACGATCCGCGCCTTGCGGCGGTCTTGGCGGACGCCCGCCCGGACGTCGTCGTCCTCGCCGGCTACCTGCGGATCGTCGGGCCGGCGGTCCTCGCCGCCTACCGGAACCGGATCCTGAACACCCACCCCTCGCTCCTGCCCGCCTTCCCGGGCGCCCACGCCGTCCGCGACGCCCTCGCCCACGGGGTCGCCGTGACGGGCTGCACCGTCCACCTCGTCGACGAGGTCCTCGACGGCGGACCGATCGTCCTCCAGGAGGCGGTCCCGGTCCTCCCCGACGACGACGAGCGATCCCTCCACGATCGGATCCGGGCCGTCGAGCACCGGCTCCTCCCGCGGGCGACGGCGCTCCTCCTCGCCGGTGCCCTCCGGGTCGAGGGTCGGCGGGTCACGATCGACCCGAGCCTCGCTGCGGAGGCGGTCCCGGCGCCGCGTCGGGCGCTCCTCTCGGTCTCCGACAAGACCGCTCTGGAGCCCTTCGCCCGGGGTCTTGCAGGGCTCGGCTTCGAGCTCGTCGCGAGCGGCGGGACGGCCCGGCTCCTCCGCGAGGCCGGCCTCCCGGTCACCGACGTCGCCGCCGTGACCGGGGTCCCCGAGATGCTCGACGGGCGGGTGAAGACGCTCCACCCCCGGATCCACGGCGGGATCCTCGCCGACCGACGGCGGGTCGAGCACCGCCGGACCCTCGCCCTCGTCGGAATCGCGCCGTTCGAGCTCGTCGTCGTCAACCTCTACCCCTTCGAGGCGGCGGCCGAGCGGTCCGACCTCGACCTCGACGGCCTCGTCGAGGAGATCGACATCGGCGGGCCGGCCCTCGTCCGGGCGGCGGCGAAGAACTGGGCGAACGTCGCCGTCGTGACGTCCCCGGCCCGCTACCCGGCGGTCCTCGAGGCGCTCCGGCGGGAGGGACGCGTCCCCGAGGGGCTCCGGGCGGCCCTCGCCGCCGAGGCCTTCCGCCACACCGCCGCCTACGATGCCCGGATCGCCGAGGTCCTCCCCGGCCGGATCGCCGGCGCCGGCGTCGACCTCCCCGACGAGCCCGGCCTCCCCGGCGGCTCGGACCCCTTTCCGCCGCGGCTCGTCCTCGCCCTCGAGAAGGTCGAGACGCTTCGCTACGGCGCGAACCCCCACCAGCGGGCGGCCCGCTACCGGAGGCCCGGGGCGGCGCCCGCGGACGGCCCGTTCTGGGACGGCGGGACGCTCCTCGGCGGCAAGCCCTTGAGCTACACGAACGTCCTCGACGCGGCGGCCGCGGCGGCCATCGCCCGGACCCTCCGGGGGCCGGCCGCCGTCGTCGTCAAGCACACGAACCCCTGCGGGGCGGCCGAGCGCGACGACCTCCTCGCTGCCTGGCAGGCGGCCCTCGCCGGCGACCCCGTCAGCGCCTTCGGCGGGATCGTGGCGCTGACGGGTCCCGTCGACGGGGCCCTCGCCGAGGCGCTGACCGAGATCTTCCTGGAGGTCGTCGTCGCCCCCGGCTTCTCGCCCGAAGCGCTCGAGGTCCTCGGCCGGCGGCCGAACCTCCGCCTCCTCCTCGACCCGGGGCTCGGCGCCGGGTCGGCGCCCGCCCCTCCGCCGTCGGCGACGGGCCTCCTCCGGTCCGCCGGCGGGGCGGTCCTCGTCGGTGAGCCGGACGTCCTCCCCGACGACCCGGCCACCTGGCAGGTCGTCTCCCGCCGCCCCCCGACCGAGGCCGAGCGGGCCGATCTCGACCTCGCCTGGCGCCTCGTCCGCTTCGTGACGAGCAACGCCATCGTCCTCGTCCGCGACCGGATGCTCGTCGGGCTCGGGGTCGGCCAGACGAGTCGGGTCGACGCGGCCCGTCAGGCGGTCGAGGAGGCGGTCCGCCTCCACGGACCTGACGGCCTCCGCGGCGCCGCCTGCGCCTCGGACGCCTTCTTCCCGTTCCCCGACGGGGTGGAGGTCTGCCTCGAGGCCGGGGTCTCGGCCGTCGTCCAGCCGGGCGGCTCGGTCCGCGACGCCGAGGTCGTCGCGGCCGTCGACCGGGCGGGGGCGACGATGTGCGTCACGGGCCGCCGCCACTTTCGCCACTGAAGCGACGACGCCGTGGCGACGGGTGGCCGGCGGCGGCGCACGTTGTTCCACCGGGAGCCCGCGATCCTGAGCCCAACCCCGCCAAACCCGCGGCGTATCGCCATCCTCGGCCAGGCCGCGCAATACGGTCCCGATGGGGGCCTCCGCGGTCGTGCGGCTGTGAACCGTCTTGACAACCGAGGCCCGCCAACCCTCGGACGATCCAACGCATCTGCCAGTCCGCCTGCTCCCCCGGGCACCCTCCCGGAGCATGGCTGCGGTCATGTGGGCGGGTGCGGTCGCCGCCTACGTCCAAGAGGACGTCTCGGGCCTCGTCCCGAATAACGCGTCTGCGGCAGCCAATTACCCGTATCCAGGCCGCGGGGGATTGGGATTTTCTGCGCCACCTGTATGGTAGGTCATGTATAACGCCGCCGTGCCCCTTGGTCCGGGATGTTGCAGCACCGGACCCGCCGTCCCCAGAGGCCGTCGCAGCCCAACAGCGAGCGACGCTGCCGGGGATCGCCGTGGACGGTCTGTACGTTGACGTGCTGACCGGCGAATGAGTAGCCACCGCGTCCCTCTCGGCCTCTTCCTAGCGATCGCCCTCGTTGTGATCTCCTGTTCCAGCACCCCTTCGGCGACGCCCGTCGCCCGAAGCGCGGGCAGCACTTCGGCTCCCGGCGGCCCCCCGACACCGCTCCCATCCATCGGCGCCTTCCGGCTGCTGGGCGAGACGCCCGGCGACGACGTCAGCCTGGCGGCCGGTGGGGGGCGGCTCTACGCCGCGACCTCGTGGGGGTTCGCGATCTTCGACCCGGGCTCGTCGTCGGCCCCGGGGGACCACTGCGCACCGGGCCAGGTCGGGAGCGTGTCCGGCTCCGCGATCGAATGGCAGCCGGTGCCGGGGAGCATCGAGCGTCTGGCCCTGACGACTGACGGGCTGGTGGGGATCGGCCTCACGCCCGACTGCCTCCCGGCTGCCTTCGCATCGGTCGACGCCGGACGTACGTGGACCGTCAGCCGACAGGGACCGGACTTCCGACCAACGTCCCTCTTGGTCCTCCCGACCGGCGGCGTCCTGGCCTCCGGTCCGGCCGATCTGTGGACGAGTCGCGACGGCCGGGGCTGGACCCGCCGCACCTCGACGGTGGCGGTGCTGGGGGTCACCGCCGACGGCCTCCTCGTGGGGTTCGACGGGGGAGGCCTCGCGACGTCGAGGGACGAGGGATCAAGCTGGGCGTCGCTGCCGGGAACGACGGTGCCTTCCCCGCCGATCAGCACCGCGGTCGGCGATCGGGGTGTTCTCGTGGGGACGGATGCCGGCACCTACTGGCTCGATCTGGCGAGTCCGGGCCCGCTCCGTCGGCTCTCGACGGGGCGGGTCATCGCGACCGCACCGGGCGACGTGCTCATGGCGGCCCTGGAGGTCACGGCGGACGGTCTGGTCCTCGATCTCGTCGATGCGACCGGCGCCTCCGCCGGCCGAAGGATCGACCTCCCCAGCGTGACGGCGAGTGTGTCCCTCGGTGGCGCTCTGGGGTTTGTCGGGCGAACCCTGGTCCTGGCCGTGGTCGACCCGCAGGTGGAGGAGACTGTCCGGCTCTACGCGGCGGACCTGACGGCGTCGTCGGGCTGAGGATCGGGGCGAGCGCCCGACCCCGCCGGTTCACCCGTGGGAGCCGCGTCAGCAGGTCCCTTGAGTGACACTTGACATTTCGCCGCAGTTCGAGATGATCACGTCACCGGATCGGGCACCGGCCCGCGACGGGTGGACGGGTCGGGACGCCGGTGCGTGGGGACGATGGGGTGGCGCCGATGCAAACGATGGCGCTCCGACCCGCGAGGCGGTGCGGAGCGGTGCTGGTCAGCCTTGCCCTCCTC
>JBHOQO010000143.1:0-10521 GCA_042408925.1 Chloroflexota bacterium
GAGAGCTCGCCCTGGAGGATCTTGGCCAGGACCCACGCCCGTTGCTGCTCCTTGGCGGTCATCGTGATCGTCGTCTCCATCTCTGAAGACTGACAGATTCACGTTGCTGTTAGCCCTGACAGATTCACTTGGCTACGAGAATCGACCGCCGTCCGGCACCGTCCCCCTTGGTATACTCGCTTCGTCCTCGACAGCCGCGGACAACCCCGCAGAGGAAGCAGGAGGAAGCGTTGCTCGAGGAAGGCGCGACGTTCGCCCCGTGAGACGGACGAGCACCTTCGACGACCGAAGCCGGCCGACGGGCCGACCAAGGGGGTCGTGTAACCAGGTCCCGGGCGTCCGAGCCCCGGGTCTTTTCATTTCACCCGCCGGACTCACCAGGAGAGCCGCCGGCCGCGGCGCGGCGGCCGGCCGATCCGGTCGTGCACCGGCCACCCGGGACGGACGGTCAGCCGCCAGCCCCGGAGCGGCTGGGGCCCGGAGACCCGGGGCCGGGCACCGCGGAGGACCACGATGCCGGCGACCGTGATCGTCGGTCTCCAGTGGGGCGACGAGGGGAAGGGCAAGACGACCGACTTCCTCGCCGAGCAGGTCGCCATGGTCGTCCGCTACCAGGGCGGCGACAACGCCGGCCACACCGTCGTCCTCGGCGGCGAGGTCTTCAAGCTCCACCTCGTCCCCTCGGGCGTCCTCTACCCCCACATCACCTCGGTCATCGGGCCCGGCGTCGTCGTCAACCCGGCGACCCTCATCGCCGAGCTCGACGAGCTCACCGCCCGCGGCGTCAACGTCGACAAGGTCCGGGTCAGCCGGGCCGCCCACGTCATCATGCCGTACCACATCGCCCTCGACCGGGCGTCGGAGGCCCGCCTCGGAGCGGCCAAGGTCGGCACGACGGGGCGGGGGATCGGCCCCGCGTACGCCGACCGGGCCGCCCGGATCGGGCTCCGGATGGAGGACCTCCTCGACCCCGACGTCGTCCGCCGGAAGCTCGAGCGGATCCTGCCCGAGAAGAACGCCCTCCTCACCGGCGTCTACGGCCTTCCGCCCTGCGAGGCCGAACCCCTCGTCGAGCAGACCCGGGCCTGGGGCGAGCGACTCCGCGACCACCTCGTCGACGCGACCTGGCTCGTCCAGGACGCCCTCCGGCGGGGCGACCACGTCCTCCTCGAGGGCGCCCAGGGGACCCTCCTCGACCTCGACCACGGGAGCTACCCGTACGTCACCTCCTCGAGCCCCGTCGCCGGGGGCGCCTGCACCGGCGGCGGCATCGGCCCCCTCCAGGTCGACGAGGTCATCGGGGTCATGAAGGCCTATGCCACCCGGGTCGGTTCCGGACCCTTCCCGACGGAGCTCGAGGACGGCCTCGGAGAACGGATCGCCGAGCGCGGGCGCGAGTACGGGACGACGACCGGGCGCCGCCGACGAGTCGGCTGGTTTGACGCCGTCTCGCTCCGCTACGCCGTCGCGGTGAACAGCGTCACGAGCATCATGCTGAACAAGCTCGACATCCTGTCGGGGATCGACGAGCTCAAGCTCTGCGTCGCCTATGAGATCGACGGCCGGCGGGTCGAGGCCTGGCCGTCGTCCGCCGAGCTCCTCTCCCGAGCGCGGCCGATCTACGAGACGTTCCCCGGCTGGGCCGAGGAGATCCACGCCGTCCGCTCTCTCGCCGACCTCCCCGAGAACGCCCGCCGCTACGTGACCGCCCTCGAAGAGCAGGCGGGGGTGCCGATCGTCCTCGTCTCGGTCGGCCCCGAGCGGACCCAGACGATCGAGCGGGCCTGGCGGCCGATGCGCCACCGGCCGCCGGTGCCCTCGTAACGCCGGAGCGCCGGACCATGCCCATCGTCCAGCCGACCCGAATCCTCATCCTCGGGAGCGGCGGCCGCGAGCACGCCCTCGCCTGGCGCCTCGCCGCCGAGCCCGGCGTGAACGAGGTCGTCGTCGCGCCCGGTTCCGACGGCGCAACGGCCGAACCGCGGGTCCGCCGGGCGGCCGTCGACCCCCTCGACCCGGACGCCGTCGTCGCCCTCGCCCGGCAGGCCGCGGTCGAGCTCGTCGTCGTCGGTCCCGAGGCCCCCCTCGCGGCCGGTGTCGCCGACGCCCTCCGGGCGGCCGCCATCCCGGTCTTCGGGCCGTCGGCGGCGGCGGCCCGGATCGAGACCTCGAAGGCCTTCTGCCACGAGGTCGCCGAGGCGGCCGGGGTCCGGATGGCCCGCGCTCGCGCCTTCGGGCCGGGCGAGCGGGAGCCGGCACGGCGCTTCGCCGCCGAACTGGCGGCTGGGCCGGGGGTCGTCGTGAAGGCCGACGGCCTCGCCGCCGGCAAGGGGGTGACCGTCGCCGCCGATCTCGCCGAGGCGGAGGCGGCGATCGAGCGGCTCTACGCCGCTGCCGGCGAGGCAGGCGCCGACCGGGGTCGGGACGGCACCGACCGTCCGGTCCTCGTTCTGGAGGAACGCCTCGTCGGGCGCGAGGCGAGCGTCATCGCCCTGACCGACGGTGCGACCGCCGTTGCCCTCCCGGCGGCCCGCGACCACAAGCGGCTCCTGGCCGGCGACCGCGGCCCGAACACCGGCGGGATGGGCGCCTACAGCCCGCTCCCCGACCTCCCCGACGCCGCCGTTGCGGCGGTCCTCGACGCCGTCCACCGCCCGATCCTCGCCGAGCTCGCCCGCCGTGGAACGCCGTTCTGCGGCGCCCTCTACGCGGGCCTCATCCTCACCGCCGACGGCCCGGCGCTCCTCGAATGCAACGCCCGCTTCGGCGACCCCGAGGCCCAGGTCATCCTGCCCCGCCTCGGCGGTGCCCTCGGGCCGCTCCTCCTCGCCGCGGCCCGGGGCGAACTCGGGGCGGCCGTCGCCGGCGTCGGCATCGACGACGGCCTGCTGCCGACGCTCCCCGGGGCGACGGTCGGGGTCGTCCTCGCCGCGCCCGGCTACCCGGATGCGCCGCGGACCGGCGACGTCATCGAGGGGCTCCCGGAGCGGCCCGCCGCCGACGTCCTCGTCTTCCACGCCGGGACTCGGCGCGATCCCGATGGTAGGTATCGGACCGCCGGGGGTCGGGTCCTCACCGTCGTCGGCCGGGGGCCGGATCTCGCCGCGGCGCGCCGGGCCGCCCTCGGCGTGGCCGAAGCGATCCGCTGGCCGGGGGTCCAGTACCGGACCGACATCGCCGCCGAGCTACCGCCGGCCGCCGAGGGCCCGGCGAGACCGGCTGCCGCCCCCGCCGCCGCTGCGCCGACCCCCGCAGGAGCCGAGCGATGATCCCCCGCTACACGCTCCCCGAGATGGGCGCCATCTGGACCGAGCAGGCCCGCTTCGAGCAGATGCTCCGGGTCGAGATCGAGGTCGCTCGCGCCCAGGCCCGCCGGGGGATCGTCCCGCCGGAGGCTGTCGCCGCCATCGAACGCCGGGCCCGGGTTGACCCGGCCAGGATCGCCGAGATCGAGCGGACGACCGACCACGACGTCATCGCCTTCGTCAGCCAGGTCGCCGAGGGTGTCGGCCCGGAGGGTCGCTATCTCCACCTCGGGCTCACCTCGTCCGACGTCCTCGACACCGCCCTCGCGCTCCAGCTCCGGGCAGCGGGCGAGCGACTCCTCGCCGACTGCGACGCCCTCCTCGCCGCCCTCATCGACCGGGCGCGGGCCGAGGCGGACCGGCCGATGATCGGCCGGACCCACTCCGTCCACGCCGAGCCGATCACCCTTGGCGTCAAGCTCGCCGGCTGGGCCTTCGAGGTCGACCGCGACCGGCGTCGCCTCGCCGCCGCCTTCGCCGACGCGGCGACCGGGAAGCTCTCGGGGCCGGTCGGGACGTACAGCCACCTCGACCCGGACCTCGAGGCCGAGGTCTTGGGCGCCCTTGGCCTCCAGGTCGACCCGGTCAGCACCCAGATCGTCCAGCGCGACCGCCACGCCGCCGTCCTCGCCGCCGTCGCCGTCACGGGCGGGTCCCTCGAGCGCTTCGCGACCGAGATCCGGAACCTCGCCCACACCGAGATCGGCGAGCTTGCCGAGCCCTTCGCGCCCGGCCAGAGGGGGAGCTCGGCGATGCCCCACAAGCGGAACCCGATCCGCTCCGAGCGGATCGCCGGGCTCGCTCGCCTCCTCCGCGGCTACGCCCAGGTCGGCTTCGAGAACCAGCCGCTCTGGCACGAGCGGGACATCAGCCACAGCTCGGCCGAGCGGGTCGTTCTCCCCGATGCGACCATCGTCCTCGACTACATGCTCGTGACGATGACCCGCCTCGTCGAGGCCCTCGTCGTCCGGCCCGAGCGGATGGCCGAGAACCTCGAGCGGAGCCTCGGCCTCCACGCCGCCGGACGCGTCCTCCTCGCCCTCGTCGAGCGGGGCTGGAGCCGGGAGGATGCCTACGCCGTCGTCCAGGCGGCGGCCCTCCGGGCGGCCGACGAGCGGCGCCCCCTCCGGTCGCTCCTCGCCACGGAGGCGCCGATCGCGGGCACGCTCACCGCCGCCGAGCTCGAGGCCTGCTTCGACGAGGCGAGCTGGCTCCGCCACATCCCGACGATCATCGCCCGCCTCGACGCCCTCGAGGCCGAGCTCGCCGCCCGCCGCCGGGCGCGCCCGGCCGAGGCGGCGCCCCCGACCACGGAGGCCGCCGGTGTCGCTCGCTAGCGGGTACCTGCGCTCGGGCAAGGTCCGCGACCTCTTCGCCGTCGGCGAGGACCGGATCCTCCTCGTCGCCAGCGACCGGATCAGCGCCTTCGACGTCGTCCTCCCGACCGAGATCCCCGACAAGGGTCGGGTCCTGACCGGCCTGTCGCGCTTCTGGTTCGCGACGACCCGCGACATCGTCCCGAACCACCTCCTCGCCACCGACCCGGCCGCCCTCCCCGAGCCGTGGGCCTCGGAGGCGGCGACGCTCCGGGGCCGGATCATGCTCTGCCGCCGGGCCGACGTCCTCCCGGTCGAAGTCGTCGTCCGCGGCTACCTCGCGGGCTCCGGCTGGCAGGAGTACCGCGCCGGCGGCGCGGTCTGCGGCGTCCGCCTCCCCGCCGGGCTCCGCGAGAGCGACCGGCTCCCCGAGCCGATCCTCACCCCGGCGACGAAGGCGCCGGCGGGTCAGCACGACGAGAACATCTCCTTCGAGCGGATGGCGGCGATCGTGGGTTCGGAGCTCGCCGAGCGGGTTCGAGCCATCGCCCTCGAGCTCTATCGCGTCGCGGCCGCCCGGACCGAGGCGGTCGGGATCATCCTCGCCGATACGAAGTTCGAGTTCGGGCTCGACCCGGCGAGCGGCGAGCTCCTCCTCGTCGACGAGGTCCTCACCCCCGATTCGTCGCGCTTCTGGGACGCCGCGACGTACGAGCCGGGCCGCCCCCAGGCGAGCTTCGACAAGCAGTTCGTCCGCGACTGGCTCCTCGCCCAGGCCTGGGATCGCCGCCCCCCGGCGCCGGCGCTCCCGCCGGAGATCGTCGAGGGGACCCGGCGGCGCTACGTCGAGGCGTTCGAGCGGATCACCGGGGCGAGCTTCGCCCGCTACCTCGAGGAGGACGTCGTTGCCTGACCGAACCCGACCGTCGCTGCCCACCTTCCGCTTCGCCGTCAACGTCCTGCCAAAGCCCGGGATCCTCGATCCCCAGGGGCGGGCCGTCGAGCAGAGCCTGCCGCACCTCGACCTCCGGGGCATCTCCGACGTCCGGGTCGGGCGGCGGATCGAGTGCAGCGTCGAGGCCGCCGACGAGGCGGCGGCCCGGGCGATCGTCGAGCGGCTCGCCTCGGAGCTCCTCGCGAATCCCCTCATCGAGCGGTACGGGATCGAGCTCCTCGGGGCGACCTCGTCGATCCGCTCCGACGAGGTGGCGGGGGTCTCGCCGGCCGCCTCGGCGCCGAGTGAATCGGAGGTCGGCCGATGAGCGTCCGGGTCGGCGTCGTCGTCTTCCCGGGCAGCAACTGCGACCGGGACACGATGTGGGCCCTCTCCCTCGTCGGGGCGGAGCCCGTCGAGCTCTGGCACGAGCAGGCGAGCCTCGAGGGGGCGGCCGCGGTCATCCTGCCCGGCGGCTTCGCTTACGGCGACTACCTCCGGGCCGGGGTCATCGCCCGCTTCAGCCCGATCATGCGGGCCGTCGCCGACTTCGCCGCCGCGGGCGGTCTCGTCCTCGGGATCTGCAACGGCTTCCAGATCCTCGCCGAGGCGCACCTCGTCCCCGGCGTCCTCCTTCGGAACCGCTCCCTCCGCTTCGTCTGCCGGGAGGTCGTCATCGGCCCCGAGCGGCTCGACACGCCGTTCACGAAGGCCCTCGACGCGCCGCGGCCGCTCCGCCTCCCGATCGCCCACGGCGAGGGCTGCTACTACGCCGACGCGGCGACCCTCGACGCCCTCGAGGCCTCGGGCGGCGTCCTCTTCCGGTACCTGCGGCCCGACGGCCGGCCGGCCCTCGACCCCGACGATCCGGCGAACCCGAACGGCTCCCTCCGGGGGATCGCCGGGGTGACCAACGCGGCCGGGAACGTCGCCGGGCTGATGCCCCATCCCGAGCGCGCCGCCGAGTCGATCCTCGGTTCCGACGACGGCCGCTGGATCCTTCGCTCCTTCGTCGAGAGCGCCGCCGAGCGGGCCGCCGCCGGCCTCGTCGAGGTGGCCCGATGAGCGTCCTCGCGCCGGCGCCCGCCGACCTCCACCGCCAGCTCGGCCTGACCGACGCGGAGCTCGACGCCATCCGGGAGCGCCTCGGGCGCGAGCCCAATCCCGTCGAGCTCGCGATGTTCAGCGTCATGTGGAGCGAGCACTGCAGCTACAAGAGCAGCAAGCCGCTCCTCGCGACCCTCCCTCGAGGGGGCTCCGGGGTCGTTGCCGGACCCGGCGAGAACGCCGGCGTCGTCTCGATCGGGGACGGGCTCGCCGTCGCCTTCAAGATGGAATCCCACAACCACCCCTCGGCGGTCGAGCCGGTCCAGGGGGCGGCGACGGGCGTCGGAGGGATCCTCCGCGACATCTTCACGATGGGCGCCCGCCCGATCGCGATCTTCGACGCCCTTCGCTTCGGCGACCCGTCGGAACCGCGGACCCGCTACCTCGTCGACGGGGTCGTCCGGGGCGTCGGCGGCTACGGCAACTGCGTCGGGGTCCCGACCGTCGGCGGCGAGCTCGTCTTCGATCCGTCCTACGCCGGCAACCCGCTCGTCAACGTCATGGCGATCGGAATCCTCGAGGAGCGTTACCTGACCCGGGCGATCGCCCCGGGCCCGGGCAACCTCGCCGTCCTCTTCGGTTCGACGACGGGGCGCGACGGGATCGGCGGGGCGTCGGTCCTCGCCTCGGCGACGTTCAGCGACGAGGATCCCTCGAAGCGGCCCTCGGTCCAGGTCGGCGATCCCTTCGCCGAGAAGCTCCTCATCGAAGCCTCCCTCGAGCTCATCGAGGCCGGCCTCGTCGAGGGCCTCCAGGACCTCGGCGCCGGCGGGATTACGTGCGCGACCTCGGAGACGGCGGAACGGGCCGGGACCGGGATGATCGTCGACCTCGACGCCGTCCCCCGCCGGGAGGAGGGGATGACCGCCGCCGAGGTCCTCATCTCCGAATCCCAGGAGCGGATGCTCGCCATCGTCCGGCCCGAGCGCCTCGCCGCCGTCGCCGCGATCTGCGAGAAGTGGGGGCTGCCGTGGGCCGTCATCGGCCGGGTCACCGACGATCGGCTCCTCACCGTCGTCGAGGGCGGCCTCGACGCCGACGGTCGTCCGGGCCCGGGGGCCCGGATCGTCGCCCAGGTCCCGGTCAGCGCGCTCACCTCGGACGCCATCGTCTATGACCGGGTCGCGACGCCGCCGGCCCGCCGCCGGGCCGCCCCGGCCCCCGGCGCCCCGGAGGAGCCGGGGGATCGACTCCCCGAGCGGGGGATGGACCCCGGCGCCGTCCTCCTCGCCCTCGTGGGCTCGCCGAACCTCGCCTCGCGACGCTGGGTCTACGAGCAGTACGACCAGCACGTCATGACGAACACCGTCGAGGGTCCCGGCCGGGGCGCCGCGGTCCTCCGGATCAAGGGGACCCGGCGCGCCCTCGTCGCCTCGACCGACGCGAACCAGGCGATCGAGGCGATCGACCCCTACCTCGGGGCCGTCTTCTCGGTCGCCGAGGCGGCCCGGAACGTTGCGATCACCGGCGCCCGGCCGCTCGGCCTGACGAACTGCCTGAACTACGGCGATCCGACCCGCCCCGAGGCGTTCTGGCAGCTGAAAGAGGCGGTCCGCGGCCTCGCCGACGCGGCGACGGCCCTCGGCCTGCCGATCACCGGCGGGAACGTCTCCCTCTACAACGAATCGCCGGCCGGGGCGATCGCCCCGACCCCCGAGATCGGCGTCGTCGGGCTCCTCGACGACGTCGAGCGGCGGGTCGGGCCGGCCTTCGTCGCCGACGGCGACCGGGTCGTCCTCGTCGGCGAGGCGACGCCGGGTCTCGCCGGCTCGGCCTACGCCGCCCTCGCCGGCGGTGCCCCGGAGGACCGACCGCCGGCCATCGACCTCGACCGCGAAGTCGCCGTCCAGGCCTTCGTCCGCGACGCCATCGCCCGGGGTCTCGTCGTCTCGGCCCAGGACGTCGCCGCCGGCGGCCTCGCCGTCGCCCTCGCCGAGTGCGCGATCTTCGGCGGCCGCGGGGCCCGGGTCCGGATCGGGGTCGCCAACTCGCCAGCCGTCGAGCTCTTCGGCGAGAGCCCGTCCCGCCTCATCCTCTCCTGCCGGCCGAAGGCCGTCGCCGCCCTCGTCGGCCTCGCCCGGACGTACGGGCTCCCCGTCGAGGAGATCGGGGTCGTCGGCGGCGAGCGGCTCGTCGTCGAGCTGACCGGCGAGGGGGCAACCGGCGCCGCCGAGGAGCGGGGCAGTCGGGTCGCCGACGCCCTCGACGTCGCCCTCGCCGATCTCCGCCACGCCTGGGAGCACGGGTTGCCGCGGGCGTTGGGCCTCGAGGGCGAGGAGGGGCTGCCGCCGGCCGGCGGCGCGGGCGCGGCGGCCGATCCGCACGAGCTCCCCGGAGGGGCCGGCTGATGTGCGGGATCTTCGGGGTCGCCCTGCCGTCCGGGCGCGGGGCCGGGGCCGGGAGCGCGGGGAGCGAGGCCGCCGCCATCGCCGCCCTCGGCCTCTTCGCCCTCCAGCACCGCGGCCAGGAATCGGCCGGCGTCGCCGTCTCGGACGGCGAGCAGCTCATGCTCTACAAGGACCTGGGGCTCGTCAGCTCGGTCCTCGACGAGCGGCGGATCCCCTCGCTCCGGGGCCACCTCGCCGTCGCCCACTGCCGCTACTCGACGACCGGCTCCACCCGCTGGGAGAACGCCCAGCCGACGTTCCGCCTCGGGCCCCGCCGGGCCATCGCCATCGGCCACAACGGGAACCTCGTGAACACCCGGGAACTCCTCGGCCAGCTCCGGGGCGGCCGAGCCCGCCTCCCGGCGACGACCGATACCGAGCTCCTCACCGCCCTCCTCGCCGACGAGCCGGCGGCCGATACCGTCGAGGCGCTCCTCGCCGTCCTGCCCCGGGTCCGGGGCGCGTACAGCCTCGTCGTCCTCGACCCGGGACGGGTCATCGGCGTCCGCGACCCGTACGGCTTTCGGCCCCTCGTCCTGGGGCGGCTCCGGGTTCCCGAGGCGGCGCCCGAGGCGGGACTCTGGGCCGTCGAGGGATCGGACGTCGGCTGGGTCCTCGCCTCCGAAACGGCCGCCCTCGACATCGTCGGGGCCGAGGTCGTCCGGGACGTCGAGCCGGGCGAGATCGTCGTCCTCGAGCCCGGAAGCGAGCCGCGCTCGATCCGCTTCGCCGAGCCGCACCAGGCCCTCTGCGTCTTCGAGCTCATCTACTTCGGGCGGCCTGATTCGTACATGGAGGGGCGGAACCTCTACGAGGCCCGTCGGCTGATGGGGATGCAGCTGGCCCGGGAGCAGCCGGCCGAGGCCGACATCGTCGTGCCCGTCCCCGACACCGGGGCCCCGGCCGCCGCCGGCTTCGCCGAGGTCGCCGGGCTCCCGTACCGGGAGGCGATGGTCCGGAACCGCTACACCGGCCGGACCTTCATCGAGCCCTCCCAGGCGATGCGGCAGCGGGGGGTGAACGTGAAGCTCAGCCCCCTCCGCGAGGTCATCCGCGGCCGGCGCCTCGTCGTCGTCGACGATTCGATCGTCCGGGGGACGACGACGAAGCAGATCGTCAGCCTCCTCCGGCGGGCCGGGGCGGCGGAGGTCCACCTCCGGATCAGCGCCCCGCCGATCTACCACCCCTGCTTCTACGGGATCGACACCCAGATCGAGACCGAGCTCATCGCCGCCCGGCTCTCCATCGACGAGATCCGCGACTTCGTCGGCGCCGATTCCCTCGGCTACCTCTCGATCAAGGGGGTGCTCTCCGCCCTCGAGCTCCCGTACGAGCGATTCTGCTTCGCCTGCTTCGACGGGAACTACCCGGTCCCGGTCCCGTACGACGCCCACCACCGCAAGTTCCTCCTCGAAGGCGACGAGGCCGACGCCGGGCGACCGGCCCCGCCCGCGCCGCCGGCCGAGTCGCGG
>JBHOQO010000145.1:0-18064 GCA_042408925.1 Chloroflexota bacterium
AGCGCCGCGACGAGCTCGCGGACGGCGGCCGCCTGGTTGGCGAGCCGCTCGGCCTGGCCGGCGAGGCGCCGGGCGTGCGGCCGCAGCTCGGCGACGAGATCGGCGACCCGGCCGAGGTTCGCCTCCGCCTCGGCGAGCTGCTCCTCGGCCCGCCGCCGGCGGCGCTCGTGGCGGCGAACCCCGGCGACCTCCTCGAAGAGGGGCCGCCGCTCCTCCGGCCGCAGGGCGAGGGCCTGGTCGACCATCCCCTGGCCGATGAAGAGGACGGCGTTGTCGGCGAGGTGGGCGGCGTCGAGGAGATCGACGAGATCGCGGAGGCGGACCCGGGTCCGGTTCAGGAGGTAGTCGTTCTCGCCCGACCGGTAGAGCCGCCGGCCGACCTCGACGACGGCGTAGTCGACGGGGAGGAGCCGGTCGGCGTTGTCGAGGACGATCGTCACGTCGGCCATCCCGAGGGCCGCCCGCCGCTCCGAACCGGCGAAGATGACGTCCTCGGCCTTCCGGATCCGGAGCGAGCGGCCCTGCTCGCCGAGGGCCCACCGGAGGGCGTCGGCGAGGTTGCTCTTCCCGGAGCCGTTGGGCCCGACGATGGCGCTGATCCCCGCTCCGAACTCGACGAGCGTCGGTTCGGCGAACGATTTGAAGCCGTGGAGGCGAAGGGCCACGAGCCGCGGGCTGCTCATGCCCCGTCGCCTTCCGGCCCCGGCCGAACCGCGGATCCGCCCGAAGCGGGCTCGGGGTCACCCTCCCCCTCGACGCCGGCCGGCCCTCGGGCGTCGGCCTCCCCGCCGGACGTCGGCTCACCACGCCCGGCCGCTCCGAGCTCCGTCCCGCCTCGCCGGAGCGTCTCGAGGGCCGCCTCGGCGGCCTGGGTCTCGGCATCGCGCCGCGACCGGCCGCTCCCCACCCCGACGACCTGCCCCTCGATTTCGACGACGACCCGGAAGCGCTTCTCGTGGTCGGGGCCGGTCGCCTCGACGACCCGGTAGACCGGCCGGATCCCGCTCCGCCGCTGCGTGTACTCCTGGAGGCGGCTCTTCGGGCTCTTCAGGACGCTCCCCGGCAGGTCGACGGCGGTGAGGTCCGGCTCGAGGAGGGCAAGGAGCCAGTCGCGCGTCGCCGTAAAGCCGAGGTCGAGATAGAGCGCCCCGGCCAGGGCCTCGAAGGCCGAGGCGAGGAGCGACGGCCGGCGGCGACCACCACGCTGGGCCTCGCCCTCCCCGAGGCGCAGCTCATCCCCCAGCCCGATCCGCGTCGCCAGGCGGGCGAGCCCGGCCGTGCTGACGATCGCCGCCCGGCGGGCCGAAAGAAGCCCCTCGTCGTCGGCCGGATGGCGGGCATAGACGGCTTCGGAGACGACGAGGTTGACGACGGCGTCGCCGAGGAATTCGAGGCGTTCGTTGTGGCCGGCGGCGGCGCCGGGATGTTCGTGGAGGTAGCTGGCGTGGACGAGCGCCTGCTCGAGCAGGTCGAGGTTACCGACCGGCAAACCCAGGCGGGCGGCGAAGGCGGCCGCCGAGGCCATCGACCCGCCGCGCCGTCCTACGAGCGAACGTGCTCGTCGATGTAGTCGACGGCGTCCTGGACGGTCCGGATCTTCTCGGCGTCCTCGTCGGAGATCTCGGTGCCGAACTCCTCTTCGAGGCTCATGATGAGCTCGACGAGGTCGAGGGAGTCGGCGTTGAGGTCGTCGACGAAGGAGGTCTCCGGGGTGACCTCGGACTCGTCGACGCCGAGCTGCTCGACGACGATCTTCTTCAGGCGCTCGTACGTGGTCGACAACTGTCTCCCTCCTCCGTGGTGGGATGGCCGTTCATCGGCGATTGCTTGTCGGTTCGTCAGGACGCACCGCCGGCGAGCTCGGGTCGGCCGCGACCTCGTCGGCGATCCGGCCCAGCACACCGTTCAGCAAGCGCCGCAGTGGGTCTCCGCTGTACGTGCGGGCCAGCTCGACCCATTCGGCGATCGCCACCCGGGCCGGCGTCGTGGCGGAGTGTAGCACCTCGCCGACGGCGCCACGCAAGATCGCGCGATCGATCGGAGCGAGGGTCACGACCGGAAACTGGGGGGCGAGCGCCTCGATCCGGGCGTCGATCGCGACGCGGTGGCGGACGACGGCCTCGACGATGGAACGGGCGAGGGTCGCCGTCCGGGGGTCGGGCTCGGCGGCGAGGAGCCGATCGAGGACGGTCGCCGCCGTCCGCTGCCCGAACTCCGCCTCGTAGAGGGCCGAGAGGGCGAGCCGCCGCCCGCGCCGCAGGGCTCGGATCCGGTCCGCGGCGCGTTCTCGTCGTCCGGGCTCGCCGGTCGCCGGGGCGGGGTCCGGCGCCTCGGCCGCACCCTCGGGTCCGGTCCCGCCCGCGGCCGGCGCCGTCTCCGGGGGCGGTGCCGTCTCCGGGGGCGGTGCCGTCTCCTCGGCCGCAGCAGCCGCCTGCCTCACCCCGCCACCCCGTCGACGACGACCGTCACGCGGGCGACCTCGAGGCCGAGGACCCGCTCGACGGCGCCGCGGACCGCCGCCGCGACCGCCCGACCCACCGCCCCGAGGGACTCGCCCGGGCGAACGACGACGACGAGCCGCACCTCGAGGCCGGCGGGGCCGTGCTCGAGCCGGAGGGGGGACCGACCGACGACGAGTCGCCGGAGGAGCGAGCCGCCGCGGCCGATCCGGGCGACCCCGGGGACCTCGGCGACGGCGAGCCGGGCCGTGGCGAGGACAACGCTCCGGGCCACCTCGAGTCGCGCCCGCGCCGGCGTCCCCTGACCGCCCGCGAGCGGCTCCGGGCTGCCGACCGACGAGCGGCCGTCGCCGCCCGACCCCGGGACCTCGGAGACCACCCGACCCTCGATCGGGCTCACGCCGGTCTCCCTTCGAGGGAGCGGGCCGCCCCCGCCATCTCGACGAGGCGCTCGCTGATGAGATCGGGGACCCGCTTCCGGGCCGTCTCGGCCCCGACCTCGATGGCGTAGCCGATCATCCGGCGGCGGGCCCGGCCGTGGGTGATGATGACCGAGCCGCGCACGCCCAGGAGCGGCGACCCGCCGACCCGCTCGTAGTCGAAGATCGTTCGGATCCGCTCCAGACCCGGCCGGAGGAGCCAGTAGGCGATCGGCCCCCGTGGCGGCCGACGCAGCTCTCGGCGGAGGAGGTCGAAGATGAAGCCGGAGAGCCCCTCGAAGAACTTGATCGTGACGTTCCCGATGACGGCGTCGCAGACGACGACGTCGGCGAGGTGACGGACGAGATCCTTGCCCTCGACGTTGCCGACGAAGTTCAGCCCCGAGCGGTCGAGGAGCTCCGTTGCCCGGACGATCCGGGCGTCCCCCTTCCCCTTCTCCTCGCCGATCGAGAGGAGGGCGACCCGCGGGTTCGCCACCCCGAGGACCCGCTCGGCGAAGATCGCCCCCATGTGGGCGTACTGGTGGAGGTGCTCGCCGGTCGAGTCGGGGTTGGCGCCGATGTCGAGGAAGACGAAGGGCCCCTGCTCGGTCACCATCTGGACGGCGAGGGCCGGCCGGTCGACGCCCGGGAGCCGCCCGAGGCGGAGGACGGCGGCGGCCATCCCGGCCCCGGTGTGGCCGGCAGTCACGACGGCGTCCGCCTCGCCGCGCCGGACCAGGTCGACGGCGACGAGGATCGAGGCGTCCTTCTTCTCGCGGAGGGCGAGGGCCGGGTGCTCGTCCATCCGGACGACCTCGCTCGCCGGGGCGACGGCGACGTTCGAGGGGAGCGGCCGTCCGGCGGCCGCCTCGATCGCCTCGGGGCGCCCGGCGAGGACGACCCGGTCGTGGGGGTGGGCCGTCGCGTAGTCGAGGGCCGCGGGGACGACTTCGCCCGGACCGTGGTCGCCGCCCATCGCGTCGACGGCGATCCTGACCGCCCGATCGATCGGTTCCTCCATCGCTCGCTCCGGCGGGCCCGTGGCCTCCCCGTCCGGCCCGCTCAGGCCGACGGCTGCTCGGGCTTCGTCCGCTGGCGGATCTCGACGGCCGGGCGGCCGCGGTAGTAGCCGCAGGTCGGACAGGCGTGGTGGGGCAGGCGCGGCGCGTGGCAGTGCGAGCACTCGACGAGCCGCGGCGCCCGGAGGGCCAGGTGGCTCCGACGCTCGCCCTGACGGGCGTGCGCAACCTTTCGCTTCGGGACACCCATGGTCTACTCGCTTCGCTCCTCGGATTGCAGGACGACGCCGCGGGCGGGCGTCGGGGATCGGCTAGCGGCGCCGGCGGGCCGGCGCGGAACGGTCACGGGGAGTGTAGTCGCTCGGCGCCGCCTCGTCGACCGACGGCCAACCGAGGAGCGGCGCGAGGCGCGGGTCGACCTCCTCGTCGGGATGACGGTGGCCGGGGCCGGCGAGGGCGCCGCAGGTCGGGCAGAGGCCCGGGCAATCCGGGCGACAGAGCGGCGCGATCGGCTCGGCGAGGGCGACGGCGGCCCGAACGAGGCGACCGAAGTCGAGCTCGTGCCCGCTCGTCAGCCGCTCGACGTCCGGCTCAGCCGTCGGATCGATCGGCAGCCCGGTGAGGATGTCGACCGACGGGAGGACCTCCTCGCTGATCTCGAGGTCGAGGGGGACCTCGATCTCGGCGAGGCAGCGGCTGCAGACCTCCCGGAGGCTCGTCCGGAGCCGAGCGTCGACGACGACCCCGCGGTTCGTCCGGGCGACCCGCAGGACCCCCTCGATCGGCTCGGCGAGCTCAAGCGGCTCGTCGAGGGGGATGACGACCCCGGCGAGACGGAAAGCGCGGCGGCTCCCGGGCCCCTCGGCGAGGAGCCCGGCGAGGGGATAGAGGAGCGGGTCGAACGGGCGAGGGCGTCGCGCCGAGCGCGAGGCGCTCACGGCCGCGCCGCCGCCGGACGCTCCTCGACCTCCTCGTCCGCCTCCGGCTCCGGCTCCGCCTCGGGCCCGACCTTCGCCCCCCGGGCGTCGAGGACGGCGATCCCCTTGCGGACGCTCTGGAGGGTCCGGACCAGCTCGCCCTCGAGGGCGACAAGGGTCGAGGCCGCGTACTCGTCGGCGCCGCGACGGATCTCGGCGGCCTCCGCCTCGGCCCGGGCGACGATCCGGCGCCCCTCCTCCTCGGCCGCTTGGGTCAGTCCCCGCTCCTCGATGAGGAAGGCCGCCTGCTCCTGCGCTCGGGCCACGATCGCCTCGGCCTCGCTCCGGGCCCGCTCCAGGATCCGCTCGCCCTCTTCGTTGATCCGCCGCGCCTGGCGAACCTCCTCGGGCACGGCGGCCCGGAGCTCGTCGATGAGGGCGAGGGCGGCCTCCTGGTCGATGACGACGCTGTTCGTCAGGGGCAGCCGCCGGCCGTTGGCGATGAGCGACTCGAGCCGTTCGACGAGGAAGATGATGTCGATCGGGCGTCCCTCCGCAGCTGCCGGTCGGCGATCTCGACCGACCCGAGACCGATTATCGCACGCCGGCCCGACGACCCGGCCGGGCCCGGGCGAAGGCGCCGGCGAGCGCCTCGGCGGCGGCGGGCGGAACCATGTCGTCGACGTCGCCGCCGAAGCGGGCGATCTCCTTCACGAGGCTCGAGCTGACATAGGCGTGCTCGAGGGCCGTCATGAAGAAGACGGTGTCGACCTCGGGCGCCAGGCGCCGGTTGTTGTGGGCGAGCTGGAGCTCGACCTCGAAGTCGCTGATCGCCCGGAGCCCGCGGACGATGAACCGCGCCCCGACGAGCCGGCAGAACTCGACGGTCAGGCCGTCGAAGCTCCGGACCTCGACCCGCTCGGCGTCGAGCCCCGGCGCCTCGGCCAGGGTCCGCCGGATGACAGCGACCCGTGCCTCGACCGAGAGGACCGGGTCCTTGCGGGGGTTCTCGAGGACGGCGACGACGAGGCGGTCGAAGACGCCGATCGCCCGCCGGACGATGTCGAGGTGGCCGTTCGTGATCGGGTCGAAGGATCCCGGATAGACCGCGACGTTCATCCAACCTCCTCGTCGGCCGCCTCGCCGGCCCTCCGCGCTGCAGCGGCCCGATAGAACGTCAGGACGCCCTCGCCGACCCGCCGTTCGCGCTCGGATCGTAGCAGCCCGACGACCTCCGGGAGGGGCGTCCGCCAGAAGGTCCGGACGACGACGAGGCCGCCCGGGGCGACGATTCCGCCGGCCCCGAGCCGTTCGAGGACCGTCCCGGCGAGACCCGGCTCGGCGTACGGCGGATCGACGAGGACGAGGTCGAAGGGGCCGTCGGTGCGGGCCTCGCCGGCGAGATACGTGACGACGTCCCGACGCCGGACGTCAGCGGCGGACCCGGCGAGTCCGGTCGCCCGCAGGTTCGCCGCGATCGCCGCGCAGGCCGCCGCCGAGCGGTCGACGAAGACGACCCGGCGGGCGCCGCGACTCAGCGCCTCGATCCCGGCCGCCCCGCTCCCGGCGAAGCAGTCGAGGACCCGGGCCCCGGGAAGTTCCGGTTCGAGGATCGCAAAGAGCGCCTCCTTGGCCCGGTCGCTGAGCGGCCGCGTCCCCTGCCCCGGCCCCACGAGCCGCCGTCCCCCGGCCCGCCCGGCGATGACCCGACCGGCCGAGGGCCGCGATCCGGACCGTCCGGCCCCGCGGGTCCCGCCCCGCCGAGCGCGTTCAGGCGCCACTCGCCGGCTCCGCCCGGTGGACGTGCCGCAGCCAGCCCGCTTCGAGCTCGGTCCGGAGCGCGTCGTGGCCGGGCCGCAGCTCGCCCCGGTCGTCGACGAGCCGCTCGGCGTGTCGTCGGGCCCGGACGGCGAGCTCCCGGTGGTCGGCTCGGGCAAGCGCCGCGACCCGGAGCCGCGGCAGGCCGCTCTGGTGGAGCCCCAGGACGTCGCCCTCGCCCCGGAGCTCGAAGTCGCGCTCGGCGAGGGCGAACCCGTCGGCCGAGCGGACGAGCTCGACGAGCCGGGCCTGGGCCGTCGAGACCGGGACGCGGCGGCCGGCGACGAGGTCCTCCCAGGCCGCCCGGCTCGGGGCCGCGTCGGAGACGAGGACGCAGTACGAGCGGGCCGTCCCCCGACCGACCCGGCCCCGCAGCTGGTGAAGCTGGGCGAGCCCGAAGCGGTCGGCCCCCTCGACGACCATGACCGACGCCTCCGGGACGTCGACGCCGACCTCGACGACCGTCGTCCCGACGAGGACGTCGAGCCGCCCGTCCCGGAACTCGCCCATGACCGCGTCCCGGACCGCCGCCGGCATCCGCCCGTGGACGAGCCCGACCCGGAGCGGGGCAAGGAGGGCCCGGAGGCGTTCCGCCTCCGCCTCGGCGGCCGCGGCCCAGGCGCCGACGGCCTCGGGATCGTCGGGCTCGAAGAGGCCGAGCTCGGCCGTATCGGCCTCGTCGCCCGCCTCCGTCCCGCTCCCGGCCGCCGGGCCGATGAGCGGCACGACGACGAAGGTCCGCCGACCCGCCGCGGCCTCGCTCCGGACGAAGTCCCAGACCCGCTCGAGGTCGTCGGGGTGACGGATCGCCGTCCGGACGGGGAGGCGACCGGCGGGCGGCGTCCGGAGGTCGGAGACGTCGAGGTCGGCGTAGAGGACCTGGCCGAGGGTCCGCGGGATCGGCGTCGCCGTCATGAGGAGGACGTGGGGTGAGCCGTCGGCCGCCTTCTCGTCGAGGCGGTTGCGCTGTTCGACGCCGAAGCGGTGCTGCTCGTCGACGACGACGAGGCCGAGGCGCTCGAAGGCCACGGCCTCCCCCAGGAGGGCGTGCGTCCCGACGACGACCCGGATCCGCCCCTCCGCGAGCCCCGCGAGAACCGCCGTCCGGTCCCCCGTCGGGAGCGAGCCGGTCAGGAGGGCGACCTCGATCCCGACCCCGGCGAGGAGCCGGCCGAGGGTCTCGGCGTGCTGCCGGGCAAGGAGGTCGGTCGGGGCGAGGAGGACGCCCTGCCGGCCGGCGAGGGCGACGAGCCCGAGGGCGACGGCGGCGACGGCGGTCTTCCCCGACCCGACGTCGCCCTGGAGGAGGCGGAGCATCGGGACCGGCCGGGCGAGATCGGCGACGACGGCGGCGATCGCGGCCTCCTGGTCGGGGGTCAGCTCGATGGGCCGGCCGGCACGCTCGGCGAGCCCGGCGACGACCGAGGCCCGGAGCCGCTCGAGGACGGCGGGGGCGACGGCGATCGGCCCCGCGGTCGCCCGACCCCGCTCCCGCCGCCGGGCCACCATCCCGATCTGGAGGCCGAGGAGCTCGTCGAAGGCGAGGCGGGCGATCGCCGCGTCGACGGCCTCGAAGCTCGAGGGGAAGTGGGCCTCCTCGAGGGCCCGGCCGATCTCGAAGAGCGCCTCGGCCCGCCGGATCGAGTCCGGAAGGTACTCGGGATAGACGCGCCCGAAGCGGTCGAGGGCGGCCCGGATGGCGACCCGGAGGCGGACGGCGGTGAGGCCGCTCGTCAGCCGGTAGACCGGGACGATCCGACCGGCATGGAGGAGGGCCGAGCCGTCGGCCCGCTGGAACTCCGGGTTGTCGAGGAGCGGCGTCAGCCCGGCCCGCTTCAGCCGTCCGCTCAAGACGAGCCAGTCGCCGACCCGAACCCGCCGCTCGATGAAGCGTCGCCCGAACCAGACCGCCTCGGCCTCGCCGGTCTCGTCGGCGAGGCGGGCGGTCGTGACCTGGACCCGCCGCCGCCAGGTCTGTCCGACCTCGATCCCGAGGACCTGGGCCCGGGTCGCGACGAGGCTCCCGGGCTCGAGGCTCCGCAGGGCCCGGATCGGCTCGAGAGTCCGCAGGTCCAGGTAGCGCCGCGGGAGGTGGAAGAGGAGGTCCCGGGCCCGTTCGACCCCGAGCCGGGGCGCCACCCGGGCGAGGAGCGCCGCCCCCGGGAGGCCGGACCGCCGAAGCGGTGCGTCCAGGTCCGGGGCGCCGCGCGGGACAGCCCGCCGTCGTCCGGCCGTCGGCTCCGCGGGGGTCTCGCGGGGGGCCCTACTCGACGGCAACGAGGTAGCGGTAATGGGGCTGACCGCCGTGGACGACCTCGACCTCGACACCCGGGTAGAGCTCCCCGACGAGCCGGGCGAGGCGCTCCGCCTCGTCGAGGTCGGCGCCGTCGCCGTAGTAGAGGGTGACGAGCTCGAAGCCGGGCCGCAGCCGCCCGAAGGCGGCCCGGACCGCCCGTTCGAGGTCCCTGTCGGCGGCGAGGAGGCAGTCGTCGGGCCCGAGGACGATCGTCTCGCCGGCCCGGACCCGGCGCCCGTCGAGTCGCGCGTTCCGGACCGCTTGGGTCACCGCGAAGCTCTGGATCTCGCGAGCCGCCCTCGCCATCGGCTCGACGTTCCTCGCCGCGTCGAGGGTCGGATCGAGGGCCAGGAGCGCGGCGACCCCCTCGGCCGCGTTCCGGGTCGGCACGACCCGGACCGGTCGGTCGACGAGCCGGGCGACCTGCTCGGCCGCCAGGAGGACGTCGGGATCGTTCGGCAGGAGGATGATCTCGCGGGCGGGGACGGCGTCGACGGCGGCCTTGAGCTCGCCGGTGCTCGGGTGCCCGGCCCGGGCGTCGACGACGGCGCTCACGCCGAAGGACTCGAAGACGCTCGCCATGCCGGGTCCGGCCGCCACCGCGACGACCCCGAGCGGCAGCGGCTCCTCGGCGACCGCCGGCGCCGCAGCCCCCGGTCCGGCCCCCGATTCGGGCGGCTCCTCGCCGCCGGACGCGGCGGTCGCCCCGGCCCCGGCGACCCCGGCCCCGTCCCGCTCCTCCTCCCCCGGCGTCGGGGAGGGGCCGGCGAAGGCGGCGGCCCGCCGCTCCCGGACCTCGCGGGTCTGGCGGTCGAGGTTCTCGATGCTGATCCGGGACAGCGTTCCGAGGGAGAGCCCGTAGGCGATGACCGCGTCGGGCCGGTCGTTGTGGACATGGATCTTCGCGGCGCGGGTATCGCCGGCGACGAGGACCGATTCCCCGAGGGACTCCAGATGGGCCCGGATCGCGTCGAGGTCGAGGGGGCGCCCCGGGGGCGCCTCGACGAGGAACATCGTCTCGTACCCGTAGCCGTCGTCGGCGTGGGCGACGAGGGCCGAGGCGCGGGGGGCGTCCCGCCCGACTGCTTCGGCCTCGACCGGCGTCGTCTCGACGACGGCCTTGAGCAAGCCCTGGAGGAGCCGGTAGAGCCCCTGCCCGCCCGAATCGACGACCCCGGCTTCGCGGAGGATCGGCAGGAGCGAGGGCGTTCGAACGACCGACTCGCGGGCCGCCTCGGTCGCCGCGACGAGGACGGCCTCGATGTCGTTCGTCCGCTCGGCCGCCTCGACCGCCGCCGCGGCGGCGTCCCGGGCGACGGTCAGGATCGTCCCCTCGACCGGTCGCGTCACCGCGGCGTACGCCGCCTCGGCGCCGGCCCGCATCGCGTGGGCGAGGTCGACGGCGGTGAAGCGCGGCTTGCCGCTCAGGGCTTCGGCGGCCCCGCGGACGATCTGGCTGGCGATGACCCCGGAGTTCCCGCGGGCCCCCATGAGCGAGCCGAAACTGAGCGCCGCGATGACCCGGCCGGCCTCGCGCCCGTCGGCCGCCTCCGCCTCCTCGAGGGCGGCCCGGAGCGTCGCCAGCATGTTCGTCCCGGTGTCGCCGTCAGGGACCGGGAAGACGTTCAGGGCGTTGATCTCGTCGACGTGGGCCTCCACGTTCGCGACGGCGACCCGGAACGCGGCGAGGAGACCCGAGCCGTCGCAGGCGCGCCGCGTCATCGATGTTCGGGGCCGCCTCGGGATGATCCCCCCGGGGCGCCGGACCGGGCCGGCCGCTCCGGGCGCCGACCCGCACCCTCGACCCGAAGGCGCCGAACGTGGATCGTCAGGCGGTCGAGGTCGCGGCCGACGGCGCGGCGGACGGCGTAGCGGACCGCCGATTCCACCTGCCGCCCGACCTCGGCCACCGGCAACCCCGCGGCGACCTCCAGGTCGAGGTCGACCTCGAGCCGCGGGAGCCGGGAAAGCCGGATCCCCGCCGGTCCGAGACCGAGACGGGCAAGGAGCGCCGAGCGGATTCCGGCAGGGGCAAACCCGGTCACCCCGTACGAGCTCAGGGCGGCCGAACGGACGACGTCGATGATGGCCTGCCGGGTGGCGAGCACCCGATCGGGCGAGGGGTCGGTCACCGCACCTCCAGCTGCGAGCGCCGCCGGGCGCGTCCGTCGGGCACGGGCCGACAGCGGCCGGGGCCCGGCGCGGCGCGTTTGGTATCATACGCGCCCGCATGCCGGCGCTCGACCGCCGGACTCCGGAGCCGGCGTGCCGGCCGATCCACCCCGCCACCGACGAAAGGACACCATGGCCCGCACCTGCGCGATCTGCGGCAAGGTCTCGATGGGCGGCTTCAACCCCCAGTCGTCCGGGAACAACCGCGTCCGGGTCCATCGCCGCTACGAACCGAACCTCCAGTCGCGGCTCGTCGTCATCGACGGTCGTCCCCGGCGCGCCCTCGTCTGCACCCGCTGCAGCCGGACCCTCACGAAGGCCGCCCGGACCGGCGCCTGAGCCGCCGAACGCCGACGCCCCTCAGCCCTCGGTATCGAGCCAGATCGTGAACGGCCCGTCGTTCACGAGCTCGACCGCCATCTTCGCCCCGAACCGCCCGCGGGCGACCGGCACCCCGAGCGCGGCGAGGCGGGCGCAGAACGTCCGCCAGAGCGGCTCGGCCACCTCCGGCGGGGCCGCCTCGGTGAAGCCCGGCCGACGGCCGCGGCGCGTGTCGGCGTAGAGGGTGAACTGGCTGACGACGAGGGCGCTCCCGTTCACCTCGAGGAGCGAGCGGTTCGTCCGGCCGGCGTCGTCCTCGAAGATTCGGAGCTCCGCGATCCGCCGGGCCAGGGCCGCGGCGGTCCCTTCATCGTCGCCACGGCCCACGCCGAGGAGGACGAGGAGGCCGGGACCGATCGCCGCGACCGTCTCGTCCTCGACCCGGACCTCCGCCCGGAGGACCCGCTGGAGGAGGGCCCGCACCGTCAGCCGTCGTCGGCGCCGACGAGGACCGCCCGATCCGACCGGGGTCGGACCGGCATCGCTGCCGTCCGCCCGGCCTCGGCGAGCGCCTTGATCCGGGCGATCTCCTCGGCCATGTTCCGCCCCCGGGCAAAGAGCGCCGACCCGACGACGAGGACCTCGGCCCCGTGCCGCCCGACGAGCTCCGCGGTATGGCGGTTCACCCCGCCGTCGACATGGACGGCCGGATCGAGCGAGTCGGCGGCGAGGTAGGCGCCGGCGGCCGGGAGCTTCGTCCGGGCGACGTCGCGCATGAGTTGCTGGCCGCCGAAGCCCGGCTCGACGGTCATGACCATGACGACGTCGAGGAGCGGCCGGTACGGCTCGAGGACCTCGAGCGGCGTCCGCGGCTTCACCGCCAGCCCCGCCAGTCGCCCGGCCCCGCGGATCCGCTCGAGGAGCGGCTCGAGCGGCTCGTCGACCTCGACGTGGAGGGTGATCGAGTCGCAGCCGGCGGCGAGGAACTCGTCGACGAAGCGCGACGGGTTCGCGATCATCAGATGGGCGTCGAAGGGCAGATCGGTGATCGATCGGAGGGCGCGGACCGTCCGGGGCCCGAAGGTCAGGTTCGGGACGAAGTGGCCGTCCATGACGTCGAGGTGGATCCGGTCGGCGCCCGCCCGGACGCAGCGGCGGACGGCCTGGGCGAGGTTTGCCAGGTTCGCGTCGAGGACCGAGGCCGCCAGCCGGATCGGCCGCTGACCTCCGCCGATCACGATCGCCCCCCGGCGGCGAGGGTCCGAGCCGGACCCGCGATCTCCGTCGCCGCCCGGAGCGCCGCCGCCGAGGCCCGGACGAGCCGCTCCCGACGACGGCGAACGGCCGCCGGCGCCGGGGCTCCGGCGCGCTCGGCGGCGAGCTGGCCGCAGGCGGCCCCGATCTCGATCCCCCGATTCGAGCGGATCGTGACCGGGATCCCGGCCCGCCGGAGGATCGCCGCGAACCGCTCGACGGCCTCGGGCGGGCTCGCGGTCCAGGGCGTGTGGGCGACCGGGTTCATCGGGATGAGGTTGACGTGGGCAAGCTCCGGAGCGAGGAGCTCGGCGAGGGCGGCAGCGTCGGCCGGTGTGTCGTTCACGCCGGCGATGAGCGTCACCTCGTAGCTGACCCGCCGGCCCGTCGCCCGGGAATGGTCCCGGGCAGCGGCGACGACCTCGGCGACCGGCCAGCGGCGGTTGAGCGGGACGAGGACGTCGCGGAGCGGGTCCCGGGCGGCGTGGAGCGAGATGGCGAGGGTGAACTGGACGCCGAGCTCGGTGAGCCGTCGGATCCCGGGGACGACGCCGCTCGTCGATACCGTGATGTGCCGGGCGCCGAGGCCGAACCGTCGGGGGTCGTTCAGGGCCTCGACCGCCGCCAGGACGGCGTCGAGGTTGAGGAGCGGCTCGCCCATCCCCATGAAGACGACGTTCGTCACCCGGCGGCCGTCCTCGGCGAGCCGGCGGGCGGCGTGGCGGACCTGGTCGAGGATCTCGGCCGTCTCGAGATCGCGGGTGAAGCCGAGCTCGCCGGTCGCGCAGAAGGGGCAGCCGACGGCGCAGCCCGCCTGGCTCGAGATGCAGACGGTGTGGCGCTCGCGTCGCCCGGGGCGGGCCGGGTAGTGCATGACGACGGATTCGACGACGGCGCCGTCGCAGAGCCGGTGAAGGACCTTCTCAGTCCGTCCGGCGTCGGCGATCCGAACCTCGTCGGCGACGATCGTGTCGAGGCGGAAGGCCTCGCCGAGGGCCGCCCGGAGCGGCTTCGGGAGGGTCGTCAGCTCGTCGACGTCGCGGGCGAAGGCCCGCCACAGCGCGTCGAGGACCTGCCGAGTCCGGTAGCGCGGCTCGCCGCGCTCGACGAACCAGGCGTCGAGCGCCCCGGGCGCCAGGCCCGCGGCGCCCGGCCTCGGGTCGAGTCCGAGACCGCCCCGCGGGCGGGACGGGTCGAAGCCGGCGGGCAGGGCCGCGCCCCGCCCGGACGGGAAGTTCTCGACCGGGGAGGTCGTCGCGTTCGGGGAGCTCGTCGGGTCGGGTTCCATCGGCCTCATCGTACCGAGCCCGATCCCGGGTCGCCGTCGCCTCGACCCAGAACGGCGGTCCCGACGAGCCACGGGCGGCCGCGCCGGTACTCGGCCGCCGTCATCAGCCGCCCTCCGGCGGGCTGGACGACGAGGAGGCGGAGCCGCCCGTCCTCCGTCGTCAGGGCCAGGCCGTCGCCGCTGGCGACGAGCCGCCCGGGTTCGTCGCCGGGCTCGGCCCGCTCGACCGCGGCGGCATGGACGAGGAGTCGGCCCGCCGTCGTCTCGAGGAAGGCGCCGGGCCAGGGACGAAAGGCCCGGACCTGCCGCTCGAGCTCGACGACAGAGCGAGCGGGATCGAGGCGGCCGTCGGCCCGGCGCAGCGGCCGGGCCAGCGTCGCCCCCGCCGCGGGCTGCGGCTCGGCCACGACCGCGCCCCGGAGCCAGGGGCCGAGGATCTCGTCGAGGAGGTCGGCCGCGACGACGGCGAGTCGCGCCTCGAGCTGCTCGGCGGTCTCGTCGTCGGCGATGGCGACGGCCCGCCGGGCGACGATCGGTCCGCTATCGAGCCCGGCGTCCATCCGGATGATCGTGACGCCGGTCTCACGGTCGCCGGCGAGGATCGCGGCCGCGATCGGCGCCGCCCCGCGGTGGCGCGGCAGGAGCGAGGGGTGGAGGTTCAGGGCACCGAACGGGAGGTCCAGCAACGGCGGCGGGACGAGCTGCCCGTAGTCGGCGAGCACGGCGAGCTCCGGCTCGAGGGCCAGGACCTCGGCCGTCGCCGCGGGATCCCGGAGCCTCACGGGGGTCAGGATGCGAACGCCGCGCTCCGCCGCCCGGCGGGCGATCGGTGTCGGGGCGAGGCGGCGGTGCCGACCGGCCGGTCGCGGCGGGGCGGTGACGACCCCGACGAGGGCGATGTCGGGCCGGGTCGCCAGGCGCTCCAGGGCCGGCAGCCCGAAGGCCCCGCTCCCCAAGAAGACCGTCCGGACCGGTCGTCTCGCCGGCGCCGTTCGAGACGCGTCCCGGCCGTCCGCCCCCTCGGTCAGGCGAGCGCCCCCGTCGCCTCCCGGACCGATTCGTCCTCCTCGGCCGTCCCGACCGGGATGAGCTCGTCGAGGGAGTCGAGATAGTCGATGTAGAGCTTGCCCTCGAGGTGATCGAGCTCGTGCTGGAGGGCGCGGCCGAGGAGTCCGGACCCGGCGACCTTGATCTTGCGGCCGAAGCGGTTCTGGGCGACGACCCAGACCCGCTCCTTGCGGGTCACGTACGCGACGTAGCCCGGGATCGAGAGGCAACCCTCGAGGTCGCGATCCTCGCCGACGGCGCGGACGATCCGCGGGTTCACGAGCTCGTGGAGGCGACCCTCGACCTCGACGACGCAGGCCTGGACCGGCTCGCCGATCTGGGGCGCGGCGAGGCCGACCCCCGGGGCATGCCGCATCGTCTCGGTCAGGTCGTCGAGGAGCTCGTGGAGATAGGCGTTGAAGCTGTCGACGGGCTGGCCCTTCAGGCGCAGCCGCGGGTCGCCGAGGAGGACGATCGGTCGGACACTCATGATCTGAGTATACGGGAGTCGCTTAGGCGGACCGCTCGCTGCCTTCGCCGCTCCCCGCTGCCCCGGTCCCGGGCTCCCCGTCGCCGCGCTCCCGCTCGCCTCGCAGCTCCTCGGCCAGGTGTCGGGACCGCTCGGCGACTTTGGTACCGGCGGCCTCGGTCAGCTCGGCCGCCCGATGGGCGAGCGGCCCCGCCTTCTCGGCGGCGAGAGCCGCGAGCTCGGCAGCCTTCGCCCCGACCTCCCGGATCACCGGGGCGGCCTGGGTGGCAAGTGATTCGATCATCTGCTCGAGCTGGGCGAGCCACTCCTTCCCGCGGGCCCGGCTCGCCTCGTCGTCCCCCGCGCCGCTCCCCGCGGCCGTATCGGCGCCGCTCCAGGTGAATTCCTCCGGTGTCGGCGGCGCGGGTTCGGTCGTCTCCTGCCGCTCCTGAGTCGTGTCGTCCATGGCAGCCTCCTTCGTGTCGGCGTCGGCGTCGAATGGTCCGCCCGGCGGCCGGCGGCCAGCCGCCGTCGCACCTCGACACGTACTCCATATTCTCCCCCATCGGTGCCGTTCCGGCATCTGCCGACCGGCCCATCCTGTCGCCGACCGCCGCCCAACCTCGTCAGAGCGTGCTCTCGGGATCGACGTCGACCGACCACGGCGGCCCGGGCGCGGGGGCCAGGACGGCGACCGGATCCTCCCCGCGGAGGATGAGGACGAAGCGCCAGCGCCCGTTCCGTCGGGCGACGAAGGCGGGCGCCGGTCCGCTCACCGCCAACCGGCTCCCGGAGCGGGCCGCCCGATCCCGAAGCTCGGCGGCGAAGCGCTCGGCCTCGGCGAGGGCGGCGGCCCGGTCGGGAAGGGCGACGACGAGCTTCACGAGCCGACCGAAGGGCGGCGACCCGAACCGCTCGCGGAGCCCCAACTCGGCGTCGTAGAAGGCAGCCGCCGAACCCGTGGCGACCGCCTCGATGACCGGATGGCCGGGTTGGTAGGTCTGGATGATGGCGAAGCCCGGGCGGTCGCCGCGGCCGGCGCGGCCCACCGCCTGGACGAGGAGCTGGTACGTCCGCTCCGCCGCCCGTTCGTCGGGGAGGTTGAGGGCGACGTCGGCCGAGACGACCCCGACGAGGGTGACCGCGGGGACATCGAGCCCCTTCGCCACGAGGCTCGTCCCGACGAGCACGTCGAGGTCGCCCGTCGCGAAGGCGTCGAGGACCTTCGCCGCGGCGCCCCGCCGCTCGGCGACGTCGCGGTCGAGCCGCCCGACGCGAAGGCTCGGGAACCGCTCCCGGACCTCGCGCTCGACCCGCTCGGTCCCCCCGCCGAGATACCGGATCCGTGGCGAGCGGCAGGCCGGGCAGCGGTCGACGAGCGGCGCGGCGAGGCCGCAGACATGGCAGCGGAGGACCGCGCCGGCCTGGTGGTAGACGAGCGGCCGGGCGCACTCGGGGCACTCGAGCGTCGTCCCGCAGTCCCGACACAGGACGACCGAGGCGGTCCCGCGACGGTTCATGACGAGGATCGCCCGCTCCCCGGCCCGGGTGTCGAGGGCGCCGAGGGCCGCCGCCAGGCGACCGCTCAGCATCCCCCGGTTGCCCGCCGCCAGCTCGGCCCGCAGATCGACGACCTCGACCCGCGGCGTGCCGCCGGCGGGGCGTTCGACGAGCGGCCGGTGGCGGTAGCGGCCGGCCCGGGCGTGGCCGACCGACTCGACCGCCGGGGTCGCGCTCCCGAGGAGGCAGGCGGCCCCGGCGAGGCGGGCGAGCTCGACGGCGACGTCCCGGGCCTGGAGGCGGGGCGTCCGGTCGCTCTTGTAGGCCGGGTCGTGCTCCTCGTCGACGACGACGAGCCCGACGTCGGCGAGGGGGGCGCCGACGGCGATGCGGGTCCCGACGACGACGTCGGCCTCGCCCCTCCGGATCCGCCGCCACTCGTCGGCCCGCTCCCCCTCCCCGAGGCCCGAGTGGAGGAGCGCGACGGCAGGGTCGAGGTCGCGCCGGAGCCGATCGACGAGCGGGAGGGCGAGGGGGATCTCGGGGACGAGGACGAGGGCCGGCCGCCCGGCGGCGAGGGAGGCGGCGATGGCCGCGGCGTAGACGGCGGTCTTGCCGGCGCCGGTGACGCCGTCGAGGAGGATCGGGGTCGGATCGCGCTCGGCCATCGCCCGCTCCACGGTCGCGAGGGCGACCGCTTGGGCCTCCGTCAGGGCCGCGGCGGCCGGGCGGGTTCCGCGGCCGCCGGGCGGCCGGCCGGCGAGGGGGCGGCGCTCGAGGACCCGGGTCTCGAGCTCGACGAGATCCCGCCGGACGAGGCCGGCGAGCGCCGCCGCCCCGTAGCGGTCGGCGATCTCGGCCGCCGGACGGCCTTCCGCCCCTGGGGCGGCGAGGTCGACGAGGGCCTCCCGCTGCCGGGGACCGAGCGGCCGTCGGGGCCCCCCCTCGGGCGGGGCGCCGCTCGCGTCGGAAGGGACAGCCGCCTCGGTCCCACCCGCGGCCCCGCCGGCGAGCACGGCGGCGGCCGCTCGGCCGCGTTCGGTCAGGCGCGCCCAGCGGACGAGGCGCGGCCCCGCCGTCGC
>JBHOQO010000146.1:0-33847 GCA_042408925.1 Chloroflexota bacterium
ACGCGACGAGCGGGTAGTGGACGACGGTGTAGCCGTCGCCGTCCTTCCGGAAATGGATGACCTCGGCGGCCCAGCCATCGGCGGGGATGATCTGGATGATCCTCACGACAACCTCCTTCGAGGGTGGTCGCACGTGCGACCTTGGGATGCGACGGTTCGCGGTTTAGTGGCGGCCCTCGGGGGTCGGTTCGCGGTTCGGTTCGCATATACATGCGAACCGCGAACCGAACCGCTCACGACCCCGACCCCACGAGGGGAGACCGGTTCGCGAACCCCGAGAACCGGTTCGCGAACCCACCGGCTACCCATCGATGAGACCCCGCTTTCGCAAGGCCGCCGTGCGCGACTTCGCAGTGCCCAGGGGGATGCCGAGCGCCTCAGCGATCGCCTTCGGCGAGGTCACACCTTCGCGCCAGAGATGCAGCACCGCGGCGTATTCGGGCCGCACCGTGTCCTCGGCCTCGGGCTCGACCGGCAGGAATCGCAGGACGCCTGGGTCGCCGCCGAACCCGAATTCCCAGGCGGCCGCGAACCACAGGTCGGGCTGGCGCCAAACGTTGTTCGCCTTGCGGTTCGCCAACCGGTAGAGCCGGTAGCTCGTGCCAACGGCCGCCTCCTTGTCGCGCCAGGAAGCGCGCCAGACCATGCGGGCACGGTCGCGATTGACCTCGGTCCCGGCCGCCCGGCCGTCGTCGGCGCTTTCCCAGTTCTTGGCGTCGCCCCGGTTCGGGTGGCCAACGACGAGGACTGGGCGATCGATCATCTCGACCGCTGTCCAAAACAGGGAGTCGCGATCGCGCGCGGAGCCGAGGGCATCCACGGCGGGCAGAAGCGCCTGCATCGAGTCGAGGACGACGGCCGCGTCGAGGTCGGCCGCCCGCTCGGCCACGGCCCGGGCGATCCGGTGGAGCGGCCGGCCCCGGGCGTCGAACAGCTCGATCAGGGCTGGAAGCTCCCGCCGATCGATCTCGGCACCTCGACAGATCGCCTCGATGGATCGCGCATGCCAGACGGCGGCCGGATCCTCGCCGGCGACGATGAGGACCGCCCGGGGCGGCCCGATCGGTCGGATCCCGGGGATGATCTCCATCCCGGTGGCCAGGGCAACGCCGATCGCGCGGGCGATCGTCGACTTGCCGGCCTCGCCTGGGGCGACGAGGAGGAGCGGGCCAACAGGCCACAGCGGCTGCGCGACCCACAGCCCGCCGGCCGGCGGGTCGATGCTCGCCGTCCGCAGGTCAGTGCCGCCGGCGAGGCGCTCCTCGGCCCCCAAGACGGCCTCGACGGCCGCGAAGACCGTTCTGCGGGCGAGTCCGCCGTCGAGCTTCGCCAGGTCGGCGGCGACCTTCGCGAGCTTCTCCCGGGCCGCGAGGGTGAGCGTCGACGTCGTCCTGAGCAAGTGCTCGCCGTCCACCAGAATGGCGACGTCCGCCTTGAGCTCGCCATCGGTGCGGACGTCGCGGAACGTCAGCGTGAGCCGGCCGTCGACGTAGCGGTAGGTGGTCGGCCCGACGGCTTCGAGGCGGGGACGATCCGGGCTGGGGACGGGCGCCGGAGCCGGGGCCGCTGGCGCGTCCTCGGGCCACGGGGGTTCGTCGGCCCACTTGCTGCCGGGGACGATGGCGGTCATGGCGCCACCCCCTCGGGCCAGGGCGGTTCGGCCGCTCGGCGTCGGGACCGCCAGGCGGTGAGCCACCGGGAGGCGGCCAGGCCGGCGTTCGTGCGCTTCGCCGCGACGACGACGGGGTGAGTCCGGTCCTCGCGAAGCTCGTCGGCGACTCGACGGGCTCGGGCTCGGGCTTGACTCGGGGGCGGGAAACGGGTACCTTCGGGGTGCGCGTTTACGAGGGCGCCCCGCTCGGGAAGCGGGGCGCTCACTTTTCGGCCCCCTTGCGCCGCCAGCGAGCGAGGGCCCGCTGCGTCATCTCGATACGAAGCGCAGCCTTCAGGCGCGCCTGATACTCCTCGGGATCGAGGTCGGGGGAAATCCCGTACGCAGCGGCGAGCCGAGCAAGGCGAGCCTGTCGCGCAGGGAGGGTGTTGACGTGACCGCGGGCCGCGGTCGTCAGGCCGCCGAGGCGGCCGGTGAGGACCCGAGCCGGATCCTTCATGCCAAGCTCCTACCGCCCGCCCGGCTCTGCGCTAGGGCGGGTGAAGGAGCCGCTTTGTCGGCGGTCGCCGACGGGTCCGGTATTCCCGCCCTCGGGGGGGCGGCCGGTTTCCGGCTCTTTACGTCGCTCTGTCGGGCGCCACCGCGCCCGTTGTCCTACATCGTAGCAGCGTTGCGGGCCGGGGGCAAGCGCTGCAGGGCGCCGCAGCGAGGACAGGTCAGCTCGGGCGGGTCGGGGCTCCACAGACCCGCCCGCCCGCGACCGATCGCCGGGCGCGAACCGTGGTACTCGCGCCGGCCGCGTCGCGGGGCATGGCCGCTCGCCCGCAGCGTCCGGGCGTTGACGTGCCACCCTAGCTGCGAACCGATGGCGGCGACGATCTCCGGCGAGGCGTCGGGTCCCGGGCCGTCGGGAGGCCCCAGCGCGGCGAGCGGCCCGAACCCGCAACCGGGCCGAGCGCAGAATGCCTGACCGTCGCGGACGATGGCGAGGAGCATCAGACCTGGTCTCCGAGCTTCACGCGCCTCGCGGCCTCGATCGCCCGAGCCGTCGCCGCCGTCGAGGCGTAGCGCCGCAGCATCGCGTCCGACTCCCAGCCGCCGAGGGCCATCAAGTGCTCCCGGCTGAGACCCGCGACCTCGGCGTGGTGCCGCCAGGCATGACGCAGATCATGCGGGTGGAGGTCGGGGATCCCGGCCCGGGCGCCCCGCTGGCGGATCGCGTGGGCGATCCCCGAGTCGGTCAGCCGGCCCCGCTTCCCGAGCCAGAGCCAGGGCAGATCGGCGTCAGGGTGCGATCGTCGAGCCCGCAGATAGCGCTCGATCGCGTCGATCGTGTGGTCGTCGATCGAGACGGTCCGCTCCTTCCGCCCCTTCCCGAACAGCCGGACCGTCCCGCGCCCGAGGTCGATGTCGCGGTCGGCCGGGTCGGTCGGCGAGTAGCGGAGGCCGGCGACCTCGGCCCGGCGCGCTCCGGTGTTGAAGAACACCCGGACGAGCGCCTCGTCGCGCCGGTCCTCGAAACTCCGGCCGGCGCAGGTCGCCAGGACCGCCCGGAGGTCGTCGAGGGCGAGGACCCGGGGCTGGTAGCGGGGGAGTCGCGGCGGACGCATCCTCGCCATCGGAGAGCGGTAGGTCGGATCCTCGACCCCCTCGGCGTACCAGGAGAAGAACCGCGCCAGACCTCGATGCCGATTGTGGACGGTCGCCGGCCCGACCCGCTCGGCGAGCGCCAGTTCAAAGGCCTCGATGTGGCGCGGCTCGATCGCCCGGACCTCGGTCGGGCCGCCGGTGTCGAGGAGGTAGCGAAGGAACTGCCGGCAGGCCTCGCCGTAGGTCGCGACGGTGTTCGGCGAGACGCCGGCCCGGCGCATCGCTCGGAGGAAGGCGGTCACCTCGTCGCCGAGGTCGCCGGGCGTGCGGAGTTCGTCGGGATCGGGTATCTTTGGCGCCATCGGATCGAGCCCTCGCTGCGGGAGTTATGCAGGTGACAGTATCGGCTCGGATGCATTGCACGTCAAGCCGGTCCGCAGTTATCGGCTCGATCCGAGCGTAAAACCGGGGCGGTTAGCTCAGTTGGTTAGAGCGCATGCTTGACATGCATGAGGTCAGAGGTTCAAGTCCTCTACCGCCCACCAGACCCCGAACGCGACGAGCGGGACACGTCGCCCGCGACGGCGACCCCAGAGAGCCGGGTCAGCGGCTGAGAGCCCGGCGTCGACCGGCGGGCCGATACCACCCGTGAGCGGCCGGCGAACCGGCCCGGGCGCCGCCCGTTAGCGCGGCGACGAGTGCGCCGCCGTGGTGCTGCCTCCTGACAGGCCCCGGACGGCGGCGAACGCGGGTGGAACCGCGGGAGACCAAACCTCCCGTCCTGCGGGACGGGAGGTTTTCGATTACAGGCACCCGATGCCGAAGGCGAGGAACACGATGGCCGAGACGAACGACCGGCGCCCTGACGCGGCGCCCAACCCGTCCGACGACCCGGCAGCCGTCGCCCTCGAGCACGAGGCCGCCGTCCCGGAGCGGACGTCCGCCGACGAGCTCCTCGACGCCGGAGCCCGTGACGAGCTCGATGCGATGCGCCACTCGGCGGCCCACGTCATGGCCGAGGCCGTTCTCGACCTCTTCCCCGGCGCCCGCCTCGGGATCGGGCCGGCCATCGCGGACGGTTTCTACTACGACTTCGAGCTGCCGCGGCCGCTCACCCCCGACGACCTCGAGCGGATCGAGGCCCGGATGCGGGAGAGCATCGCCGCCGACCATCCCTTCGTCCTCCGGGAGATGGCGTTCGAGGAGGCCCGCGCCTTCGTCGAGCGGGCGGGCCAGCCGTACAAGGCCGAGATCCTCGACGAGATCGCGGCCCGAGCCCGGAAGGCAGGTGAACCGCTCCCGCGACCGACGTTCTACGAGCACGGCCCGTTCATCGATCTCTGCCGCGGGCCCCACGTCTCCTCGACGGGCCGGATCGGTCCCTTCAAGCTCCTCGCCGTCGCGGGCGCCTACTGGCGGGGCGACGAGAAGCGGCCGATGCTCCAGCGGATCTACGGGACGGTCTGGCCGACCCAGGCCGAGCTCGACGCCTACCTCTGGCGGCGGGCGGAGGCCCGGCGCCGCGACCACCGGCGTCTCGGCGTCCAGCTCGACCTCTTCAGCTTCCATGACGTCAGCCCCGGCTCGGCCTTCTGGCATCCGAAGGGGATGCGGATCTGGCGAACCCTCGAGACGGCGATGCGCGAGCTCCAGGAGCGGGAGGGCTACCTCGAGGTCGGGACGCCGATCGTCGTCCACAAGCGACTCTGGGAGCAGTCGGGCCACTGGGAGCACTACGCCGAGAACATGTTCCGGCTCGAGATCGAGGGCCAGGAGTTCAGCCTTAAACCGATGAACTGCCCGGAGAGCACGTTCATCTACCGGAGCCGCGTCCGCTCATACCGCGACCTGCCGCTCCGCTACGCCGAGTACGGCCGCCTCCACCGCAACGAGCGCTCGGGGGTTCTCCACGGCCTGACCCGGGTCCGCCACTTCGTCCAGGACGACGCCCACATCTACTGCCGGCCCGACCAGCTCGCCGACGAGCTGACCCGCCTCTTCGCCATGGTCCGCGAGGTCTACGCCTGGTTCGGGCTCGTCCCGCGCTACACGTTCGCGACCCGGCCCGACGACGCCCTCGGCGACCCGGCGCTCTGGGATCGGGCCGAGCGGCTCATCGCCGAGGCCCTCGATCGCGACGGCGCGGCGTACACGGTGAAGCCGAAGGACGGGACGTTCTACGCCCCGAAGGTCGACGTCTACATCGACGATGCCCTGGGGCGTGAGTGGCAGCTGGCGACGATCCAGATCGACCTCGTCATGCTCCCCGAGCGGTTCGACCTCACGTACGTCGACGAGGAGGGTCGGCCGCAGCGCCCGATCGCCATCCACCGGGCGATCTACGGCTCCCTGGAGCGCTTCATCGGGATCCTCGTCGAGCACTTCGGGGGTGCCTTCCCCCTCTGGCTCGCCCCGGTCCAGGCCGTCGTCATCCCGATCGCCGACCGCCACGCCGCGGCCGCCGAGGAGCTCGCCGCCGTGCTGCGGGCGGCCGGCCTGCGGGTCGAGGTCGACGCCTCGGGGAGTCGGATGCAGAACCGGATCCGGCTCGCCCAGGAGCAGAAGGTCCCGTACATGCTCGTCCTCGGCGATCGCGAGGTCGCCGCCCGGACGGTGGCGGTCCGGCGCCGGGACGGAACCCAGGAGCCGCCGGTCGGTTGGTCCGAGCTCGCCGAACGCCTCCGACGCGAAGTCGCCGAGCGGCTCGTCGAGGCGCCCAGGACCGAACCGGCAGCGGGCTGAGCGGAGGCGCCCGGCAGGGCGTCGCGAGGCGTCCGGATTGCCGGGCTCGGAACGCCTGTGCTATCCTGCCGCGGCGGCACGGCCGGGCCGAGAAGCCCGGCCGTCGTGAACCTGAGGAGCACGCTCGAAGGGGTTAGCCATCAGCCGAGACCTGCGCGTCAACCAGATGATCCGGATCTCCCCGGTCCGGGTCGTCGACGAGAACGGAAACCAGCTCGGGATCATGCCGACGGCCCGGGCCCTCGAGATCGCGCAGGAGCGAGGCTACGACCTCGTCGAGGTCGCCCCGACGGCGAACCCGCCGGTCGTCCGCTTCCTCGACTTCGGCCAGTACAAGTACGAGCTGGCCAAGCGCGAGAAGGAGGCGAAGCGGCGGCAGCGCGCCGTCGACTTCAAGGAGGTCCGCCTCCGGCCGAAGATCGGCCAGGCGGACTTCGAGACGAAGGTGAACCGGGCGATCGAGTTCCTCGAGAGCGGCGATCGGATCAAGGTCACCGTCCAGTTCCGGGGCCGGGAGCTGACCCACCCCGAGATCGGCCGGAACCTCCTGGCCCGGTTCGCCGAGGCGATCAAGGACCACGGGACCGTCGAGCGGGCTCCCTCGCTCGAGGGTCGAGCGATGCACATCACCGTCGCCTCGCTCCACAAGCCGAAGGCCCTCGAGGCGAAGACCGGCGACGGCCGCCGGGCCGACGAGGGCGCCCCGAAGGTGGCCGCCGGGGCCGGCGGCGGAGCGGACCGCACGGCCGGGACGACGACAGGAGCGTGAACGAAGCGTGCCGAAGATGAAGAGTCACCGCGCCGCGGCGAAGCGGATCGGCGTCAGCGGCAGCGGCAAGTACATTCGGGTGAAGGCCTGGCGGGGGCACCACCTCGAGATCAAGCCCTCCCGCCGGACGCGTCGCTACCAGGGCAAGGCGATCCTCGGGCCCGAGCACGCCCGCCAGATCCGCCGCCTCCTCCCGTACCTCTAGGAAGGCTGGGACGATGACTCGAGTCAAGCGCGGCGTCACTGCCCACCGCCGTCACAAGCGGCTCCTCGAGGCCGCCGAGGGTCGGAAGGGGACGCGCTCGAAGCTCGTCAAGCCGGCCCGCGAGGCGCTCCTCCACGCCCTCGCCTATGCGACCCGGGACCGCAAGCAGCGAAAGCGCCAGCTCCGCCAGCTCTGGATCGTCCGGATCAATGCCGCGGCCCGACTCCACGGCCTGACCTACGGCCGCCTTTTGGCCGGGCTCCGTCGGGCGAACGTCGCCCTCGACCGCAAGATCCTCGCCGACATCGCCGTCCGCGACGCCGAGACCTTCGGGCGGATCGCCGCCGTCGCCCGCGAGGGCTGACGGCCGACGGCCGACCGTCGTGCCCGAGCGCCCCGCCGTCCGCCTCCCGACCGCGAGCCAGCCGTGTCCGTCGACCTCGCGAGCCTGACCCGCCAGCTCGAGGATCTCCGCGAGGAGACCCTCGCCGCCGTGGCCGCCGCGCCGGACCTGGCGGCCTTGGAGCAGCTCCAGGTCGAGGTCCTCGGCAAGAAGGGTCGGCTGACCGGCGTTCTGCGCGGCATCGGGAGCCTGCCGCCCGAGGATCGCCCCACGGTCGGTGCGGCGGCGAACGCCGTCCGGGAGGTCCTCGAGACCGCCTTCGGCGAGCAGCGGGAGCGGCTGCGGGCCGCGGCCATCGCGGCTCGGATCGCCGCCGAGCGGGTCGACGTCAGCCTCCCGGGTCGGCCGATCCCGCGGGGGACCCGCCACCCGATCCCCGAGACGATCGCCGCCATCGCCGAGGTCTTCGGGCAGTTCGGCTTCGTCGTCTACGAGGGGCCCGAGGTCGAGACCGACGTCTACAACTTCCAGATGCTGAACATCCCGGCCGACCACCCGGCCCGGGATCTCTGGGACACCCTCTACGTCGACCTCGACGGCTACCTCCTCCGGACCCACACCTCGCCGGGCCAGATCCGGGTCATGGCCCGGGAGCGGCCCCCGATCCGGGCGCTGCTGCCCGGCCGCTGCTTCCGCTACGAGGCCGTCGACGCCTCCCACGGCTTCGAGTTCTTCCAGGTCGAGGGCCTCATGATCGACGAGGGGACCTCGATGGCCGACCTTCGCGGCCTCCTCGACGAGTTCGCGGGCGCCCTCTTCGGGGCCGGGCGGCCGACCCGCTTCCGGCCGGGCTACTACCCCTTTACCGAACCCTCGGTCGCCTTCGACGTCCGTTGCGTCGTCTGCGACGGCGCCGGCTGCCCGGCCTGTTCGCGAACCGGCTGGATGACGATCCTCGGGGCGGGGATGGTCCATCCCGTCGTCCTCCAGTACGGGGGCCTCGATCCGGAGCGCTACCAGGGCTTCGCCTTCGGGATGGGTGTCGAGCGGATCGCGAACCTCCGCCACGCCGTCGGCGACCTGCGCTACTACCTCGAGAACGATCTCCGCTTCCTGGAGCAGTTCCGGTGAGGGTCCCGCTTTCCTGGCTCGCCGACTACGTCGAGATCGAGCTGACGCCCGAGCAGCTCGCCGAGCGGCTCACGCTCCTCGGGATGGAGGTGAAGGCGATCGAGCGTTGGGGTGCCGACTGGCAGAACGTCGTCGTCGGCGAGCTCCTCGCCGTCGAGCGCCACCCGAACAGCGCCCGGCTCTCGCTCGCCCGCGTCAGCGTCGGCGACGGGACGGTTCGCGAGATCGTCTGCGGGGCGACGAACATCGCCCCCGGCCAGCGGGTCCCGGTCGCCCTCCCCGGCGCCGTCCTGCCCGGCGGCCGCCGGATCGAACGGGCGGAAAAGGCCGGGGTCGTGAGCGACGGGATGCTCTGCTCCGGCGACGAGCTGCGGCTCACGACCGACGCCGAGGGGATTCTCATCCTGCCGCCGAACACCCCGGTCGGCCGGGCCCTCACCGACCTGTTCGGGGACGTCGTCCTCGACGTCGACGTGAAGCCGAACCGGGGCGACGCCCTCTCCCTCGTCGGGCTTGCCCGGGAGGTCGCCGCGGCGACCGGGGCGCCGGTCCGGTTCCCGGCGACCGACGTCGCCGAGGACGGGCCGCCGGTCGAGGAGTTCCTCTCGGTCCGCGTCGAGGATCCGGGCCTCTGTCCCCGCTTCGTCGGGCGGCGGGTCGACGGGGTCCGGGTCGGACCCTCCCCGGACCGCGTCCAGATGCGGCTCCTCGCCGCCGGAATGCGGCCGGTCAGCAACGTCGTCGACGCCTCGAACTACGTCATGCTGGAGCTCGGCAAGCCGATCCACACCTTCGACGCCGCGGCGATCGAGGACGGCCGGATCGTCGTCCGGCGGGCCCGGGCCGGGGAGACGATCGAGACGATCGACCACGAGCTCCGAACCCTCGATCCCGAGACCCTCGTCATCGCCGACCCCCGGGGGCCGCTCGCCATCGCCGGGGTCATGGGCGGGGCCGCCTCCGAGGTGAGCGAGGCAACCCGCTCGATCGTCATCGAGTCGGCGATCTTCGACCCGGTCAGCATCCGCCGGACGGCGTTCCGATACGGGCTTCGGTCGGAGGCGAGCCTCCGCTTCGAGAAGGGTCAGGAGTTCGCCCTCGCAAGGCTCGGCGCCGACCGGACGGCCCGCCTCGTCGTCGAGTGGGCCGGCGGGGTCGTCGCCCGTGGCCGGGTCGACACGAACCCCCGCGAGCCCGAGCCGATCCGGGTCGCCTTCCGCCCGGCGAGGGTGAACCGCCTCCTGGGGACCGAGCTCTCGGTCGACGAACAGCGGCGCCTCCTCGCTCGGGTCGGGGTCGAGACCGAAGCGGCGGCCGGGGACGTGCGGGTCCCCATCGCCCGGGGGGAGCACCCGCGGGACGCCGTCGCCGGCGCCGCCGAGAGCCTCGTCGCCGTCGTCCCGTCCTGGCGCCGTGACCTCGCCATCGAGGCCGACATCGCCGAGGAGATCGCCCGGGTCCGCGGCTACGAGCTCGTGCCCGGGACGCGCCCCGACACGCCGATGCCGCCGTATCGGCGCTCGCCGCTCGTCCTCCGCGACGCCGTCCGAACCGCCCTCGTCGGTGCCGGGCTCGCCGAGGTCGTCACCCATGCCCTCGTCGCGCCGGAGGTTCTGGAGGCGTACCGGCTCCGTCGGCCGGTCCCTTCGATCGACGACCCGGACCCCGTGCCGACGCCGATCCGGGTCACGAACCCGCTCTCGAGCCTCCACTCCGTCCTCCGCCACAACCTCTTCGCGAGCCTCGTCGACGTCGTGGTCCTGAACCTCCGGCGGGGGCGGGACGGAGTCGCCGTCTTCGAGGTCGGCAAGGGCTACGGGCGCGGCGATGCCGGGCCGGTCGAGTGGTGGCGGCTCGGGATTGCCTGCTGCGGCGTCGCCCATCCGCCCTCGCCGCTCCTACCGCGGCGGACCTTCGACCTCGACGACGGCAAGGGGCTCGTCGAGCACCTCGCGGCCGTCCTCGGCCTCGGCGAACCGCGCTTCGTCGCCGAGGAGGAGGAGCCGCTCTTTCACCCCGGCCGGACGGCCCGGGTCGAGGCGCCGCTCGCCGATCCCGGGGCCGGGCTCGGCCTCGTCGGCATCGTCGGCGAGCTCCACCTGGCCCGCCTCGAGGCGTTGGAGATCCGGGACCGCCTCGTCCTCGTCGAGCTCGCGATCCGGGGGCTCGCCGCCGGAGCCCTCGAGCCGCCGAGGGTCGCCGCCCCGCCGCGCCACCCCGCCGTCGAGCGGGATCTCGCGGTCGTCGTCGCCGACGAAGTGCCGGCTGCTCGGGTGGCGGCGACGATCCGCTCGGCGGCCGGACCGCTCCTCCGGCGCTGCCGCTTCTTCGACGTCTATCGGGGCACGCCCCTCGGCGGGGGCGAGCGGAGCCTCGCCTATCGGCTGACGTTCTGGGCCGAGGGCCGGACGCTGACCGAAGCGGAGGTCGACGCCGCCATCGCCGCCGTCGTCGAGGCGCTCGGGCGGGAGGTCGGCGGCCGGATCCGGAGCTAAACCGGGCGGTCACGGCCGGGGCCGCGGACCCGCGCCTTGCGGCCGCGGTCGTGGCGCTGCTACGCTTGCGCGTCGGCCGCCGGGGCACTCGGCACCGGCCCGGAATCTGGGGAGCACTCGGTGGACGTTGCCGGTTTCCTGACCTCGATCAACCTCTTCGACCTGCTGGCGATCCTCTTCCTCTTCGCGATGTTCATCCTGGGCGTCATCCAGGGCACGATCCGGCGTCTCCTCGGGCTCGCCGCGATCACGTTCTCGTTCCTCCTCGCCAGTCAGCTCCGGGGTCCGCTCGGGGCGTTTCTCGCCGCGAACTGGACACACCTGCCGCCCGAGTACAGCTACATGATCGGCTACGGGGTCGTCTTCGTCGCGGCGAGCATCGCCTTCAGCCTCGTGATCCAGGGCTTCTACCGGCCCCAGCCGCTCTTCGCCCGGGCGAGCATCGTCGATGAGCTCCTCGGCGGCGGGGTCGGGATCGTCCAGGGGCTCGTCGTCCTGGGGGCGATGATCGTCATCCTCGACTCCTTTTACCGGATCCCGGGGATCGCAGCGAACCCGAACGAGCTCGGTCTCCTCCGCGACCTCTTCAACGCCTACAACCTGTCCGGAACCGCCGCCTTGTTCCGCGAGACCCTGATCCCGGCCTTCTTCGCCCTTCTCGGCGGCTTCGTGCCGGACGCCGTCCGTGGTCTCTACGGCGTCGCCAGCTGAACCGTTCGCCGGCGACCCGGCGAGGCTCGAGGCCGCTCCGGCGCCCCCGGAACTCGGCGGCGAACTCCTCGGCCTCCCGATCCTGGCCCGGTCGGTCCTCGCCGGGCCGACGCTGGGGGCCGCCCGCGCCCTCCTCGGGACGATCCTCGTCCGCGAGGGGCCCGACGGGCTCGTCCGGGCGGGCCGGATCGTCGAGGTCGAGGCGTACATCGGCCGCAACGACCGGGCCTGCCATGCCCGCTTCGGGCCGACGCCGCGAAACCGGGTGATGTTCGGACCCCCGGGGCGAGCCTACGTCTACCGGGTCTACGGCATGTACGACTGCCTCAACGTCGTCACCGAGCCCGAGGGCGCGCCGGCCGCCGTCCTCGTCCGGGCCGTCGAACCACTCGTCGGCCTCGAAGCGATGCGGCGGGCCCGGGTCTCGGTCGCCGCCGCCCGTCATCGCTGGTCGCCGGAGCGCGCGGCCAGGGAGGCGGTTCGGGTCGCCGCCCTCCGCCCCGAGCGCCTCGCCGCCGGCCCGGGCCTCGTCGGCGCCGTCCTCGGGCTCGACCCGAGCTGGTCGGGCGTCGACCTCTGCGATCCCCGCTCGTCGCTCCGCCTCCACGCCCGGCCACCGGACGCGCCGGAGCCGCTCGTCGCGAGCGGGCCGCGGGTCGGCGTCGACTACGCCGGCGAGCCCTGGCGGAGCGTGCCCTGGCGCCTCGCAGTGGCCGGGCACCCGGCCGTGTCGCGGCCGCCGCTCCCGACGGCCGCCGACGCTCGATAGCCGTGGACGCGCGCTCCCTCGAGATCCTCGAGTTTCCGGAAATCCGGGCCCGGCTCGCCGACCTGACGAGCTTCGGTCCGTCGCGGCGCCTTGCCGAGACCCTCGAGCCGAGCTCCGACCCGATCGTCGTGGCCCGAAGCCTCGACGAGACCGACGAGGCGCGGGCGCTCCGGGCCGAACGGCCGGAGGTCGGGATCGGCGGGGCCGTCGACATCGGCCCGGCGATCGAGCGGGCAGCCCGGGGCGGCCGACTCGAGCCGGCCCAATTCCTCGCCGTCGGGGAGACCCTCGACGCCGCGGCCCGCCTGGCGACTCAGCTCAGCGACGACCGACGGCCGCTCCTCCGCGACCTGGCCCGGCGGCTCCACGGACTCCCGGCGCTCCGGGCGACGCTGGCCCGGAGCTTCGACCCCTCCGGCGAGCTCCTCGACACGGCCTCGCCCCGACTCGGGACCCTGCGGGCGGCGGTCCGGGTCGCCTACGAGCGGCTCCGGCGGCGCCTCGACCAGCTCGTCGCCCACGAGCTCGGCTCCGCACTCCAGGAACCGATCGTCACGCTCCGCAACGGTCGGTACGTCGTCCCGGTCCGGGCCGAGGCCCGGTCCCGGGTCCGGGGCATCGTCCACGACGCCTCGGGGAGCGGCCAGACCCTCTTCGTCGAGCCGCTCGTCGTCGTCGAGCTCGGGAACGCCTGGCGGGAGGCCCAGGCCGCCGAGGCCGAGGAGGTCGAGCGGATCCTCGACGAGCTCTCGGCCCTCGTCGGGGCCCAGGCGGCGCTCCTCCGGGAGACCCTCGAGGCGCTGGCCACCCTCGACTTCTGGCTGGCGAAGGCGCGCCTCGCCGAGCTCCTCGACGGGGTCCGGGCGGAGCCGAGCCCCGACGACGCCCTCGACCTGCGCGCAGCCCGCCACCCGGGCCTCGGGGCGACGGCCGTCCCGATCGACGTCCGTCTCGGCGGCGACGTCCGGGCCCTCGTCGTCACCGGACCGAACACCGGCGGCAAGACCGTCGCCCTCCGGACCATCGGCCTCCTCGCCGCCATGCACCAGGCCGGCCTCCACGTCCCCGCGGCGGCGGGGAGCCGCCTGCCGGTCTTCCGGGACGTCTTCGCGGACATCGGCGACGAGCAGTCGATCGCCCAGTCGCTCTCGACCTTCTCGGGGCACCTCCGGCGGATCATCGCGATCGTCGAGCGGGCGGGCCCCGGGACCCTCGTCCTCCTCGATGAGCTCGGCGCCGGGACCGATCCGACCGAGGGGGCGGCCCTGGCCCAGGCGATCCTCGATCACCTCCTCGCCGCCGGGGCCCTCGTCGTCGCGACGACCCACTCGGCCGAGCTCAAGGTCTACGCCCACACGACGCCCGGAGTCCGGAACGCCGCCGTCGAGTTCGACCTCGAGACGCTCCGGCCGACGTACCACCTCTCGATCGGCCTTCCCGGCGGGAGTCAGGCCTTCGCCATCGCCGAGCGGCTCGGGCTGCCCGCGTCCATCGTCGAGGCGGCCCGGGCGCGGCTCACCGAGGACGAGCGCGCCTTCGAGGCGACCCTCGCCCGGATCCGGCAGACCGAGCGGGAGACTGCCGCGGCCCTCGAGGCGGCCCGGCGGGCCGAGACGCGGGCGGCCGACGCCCTCGCGGAGGCCAAGACGGAGCGGCGCCGGGCGAAGGCCGAGCGCGAGGCGATGGTCGCCGCCGCCCGGAGCGAGGCGGAGGCCCTCGTCGAGCAGCTGAGCGCCGAGCTCGCCGCCGCCCGGCGGGCCCTCGAGCGCGAGACGCTGACGGTGCCGCGGATCGACGAGCGGATCGCCCGGGCCGAGGCCGCCCTCGCCGCTCTCCCGGCGCCCGACCTCGGGGCGCGGGAGTCGGCGCCCGGGTCGTGGCGGGTCGGGGACTGGGCGAGGAGCCGGCGGGGCGGGTGGGAGGGTCGGATCGTCGCCTTCGACCGGAGCCGGCGCCGGGCCAGCCTCGAGGCCGGCGGGAAGCGGGTGTCGGCGGCGGTCGTCGATCTCGTTCCCGCCCGCCCGCCGGCGGGGGAGCGGACCGCCTCGGCCCGCCCGACGACGGGCGCGAGCCGGCTCGGGCTCGAGCGAGCGCGGCGGGTCGCCAGCTCCCTCGACCTGCGGGGTGCCCGGGTCGAGGAAGCCGTCAGCCTCCTCGAGCGCTACCTGGAAGACGCGGCACTCGCCGGGCTCCGGGAGGTGACGATCGTCCACGGGGTCGGGACCGGAGCCCTCCGCGACGCCGTGCGAGCGACGGCGTCCGCTCACCCGCTCGTCGGAGGGGTCCGGGCGGGTGGGCCCGGCGAGGGCGGCGATGGGGTCACGATCGTCGCCTTCTGACGGAGCCGGACCGGCGGGCGAGCAGGCACCGCGGTGCCGGCACGGCGGCGCCGCCGGCCCGGACGATACGATACGGCCGACGATGACGCACGCCTCCCCGTCGCCGACCGCCTCCCCGTCGCCTACCGCCGCCGAGCCGGCACCCGGGCTCGCCGGGCTCCTCGACGAGCTCCGCTGGCGGGGCATGCTCCACGCCGCGACGCCGGGGCTCGCCGCTCGCCTGGCGACGGGGCGACCGATCGCCGGCTACAACGGCTTCGATCCGACGGCCCGCTCCCTCCACATCGGGAACCTCGTCCCGATCTTCGGCCTCATTCACCTCCAGCAGCGGGGCGGTCGACCGGTCGTCGTCGTCGGTGGCGGGACGGGGATGATCGGCGATCCCTCGGGCAAGACCCAGGAGCGGGCGCTCCTCGACCCGGCGACCCTGGCCGAGAACGCGGCGGCGATCCGTCGCCAGCTCGAGCGCTTCCTCGATTTCGGGTCCGGGCCGCGCGGGGCGCTCATGGTCGACAACGCCGAGTGGCTCGGGCGGCTCTCGCTCATCGAGTTCCTCCGCGACGTCGGCAAGCACTTCACGGTCCCGTACATGCTCGACAAGGAGTCGGTTCGGAACCGCTTGGAGCGCGGCCTCTCGTTCACCGAGTTCAGCTACATGCTCCTCCAGGCCTACGACTTCCTCCATCTCTACCGGGTCCACGGGGTCGAGCTCCAGATGGGCGGGGCCGATCAGTGGGGGAACATCACCGCCGGCCTCGAGCTGATCCGGCGGGTCCACGGCGGCGGCGAGGAGGGGAGCGGTCGGGAGCTTGCCCACGGGCTCTGCTACCCGCTCCTCACGCTCCCGTCGGGTGAGAAGTTCGGGAAGACGGCCGCCGGAACCTCGGTGTGGCTCGATCCCGAGCTCACCTCGCCGTTCGCCTTCTACCAGTACTGGCTGAACGCCGCCGACGCCGACGTGCCGATGTACCTCCGCTTCTTCACCCTCTTTCCGCGGGCCGAGATCGAGGCGCTCCTCGCCGAGGGCGCGGCACGCCCGGAGGCGAGGGTCGCCCAGCGGGCCCTCGCTCGGGACCTCACGGCCCGGGTCCACGGCGAGGCGGCGGCCCGGCTCGCCGAGCGGATGGCGGCCCTCGCCTTCTCCGACGAGCCGATCGAGGAACCCGAGCTCCTCGAGGCCCTCTGGCGCGAGGCCGACGGCTTCTCCGTGCCGGCGACGCTGCGCGGCGCGCCGGTCGCGGTCTTCCTCGCCGAGAGCGGCCTCGTCGCCTCGCGGAGTGAGGCGCGGCGGCTCGTGGCCGGCGGCGGGGTGACGATCAACGGCCGGCGGCCGGCCAGCCACGACGAACCGGTCCCCGAACCCCTCGCCGGGCGCTACTGGCGGGTCGGGATCGGGCGCCGGACCCGCCGGACGGGCAAGCTCGTCGCCTCGGGCTGAGGGCCGGGCGCAGGCGCCGGATCGGGCCCCGGTCAGGGGCGGTGGCGGCGTCGCAGGACCGCAACGACCTCCTCCGGGGCGAGGCCGCGCTCGGCGAGGAGGACGAGGAGGTGGTAGAGGAGGTCGGCGGCCTCGCCGGCGAGGGCGTCCCGTGTCGCGGTCCGGGCGGCTTCGTCGGGGGATGCTGCGGCCGCCGCGTCGTCCTTCGCCGCGAGGAGGACCTCGACGGCCTCCTCGACGACCTTCCGCCCGACGGCCTCCGGGCCGCCGGCGAGGAGGCGGGCCGTGTACGACCCGGGGGGCCGGGTCCGGGCCCGCTCGGCGATCGTGTCGGCGAGGACCCCGAGCCAGGCGAGGCCGGCGTCCGGCGGCTCGGCTGGGGGCGACTCGGCCGGGGGTGGCGCGGCCGTGGGCGGCTCGACCGCCGGAAGGCCCGCGCCGGGCGCCTCCGGGTCGCCCTCGGGCGACGGCGGCGGATCGAAGCAGCTCGCCGTTCCGCGGTGGCAGGTCGGCCCGGCCGGCTCGGCCCGGACCAGGAGCGCATCGGCGTCGCAGTCGACGGCGATGCTCCGGAGGCGGAGGACGTTGCCGCTCGTCTCGCCCTTCCGCCAGAGGCGGCCGCGCGACCTGGAGTGAAAGTGGACCTCGCCGCTCGCGAGGGTCGCCGCGAGCGCTTCGGCGTCCATGTAGGCGAGCATGAGGACGCGCTCCGTCGTCGCATCGACGACGACGGCCGGGACGAGGCCGTCCGGGCCGTAGCGGACGGCCGGCGCCGTCGGGGCGGCCGGGTCGGACCGCGGGTCGCGGTCGCTCGCCGACACCGTCAGCTGCCCGTCGCGAGGCGGACCGGGATCCCGGCGGCTGCCATCGCCGCCTTGACCGCCGCGATCGAAACGAGCCGGCGGTGGAAGATCGAGGCGGCGAGGACCGCATCGGCGCCCCCGTCGCGGACGGCGGCGACGAAGTCGGCCGGTCCGGCGGCGCCGCCGGAGGCGACGACCGGGACGCCGACCCGAGCGCTGATCGCCCGGAGGAGGTCGGTATCGTAGCCGGACCGGGTCCCGTCGCGATCGATGGAGGTCACGAGGAGCTCGCCGGCCCCGAGGGCGACGGCCCGTTCGGCCCAGGCCACGGCGTCGAGGCCGGTCGGGCGCCGTCCGCCGGCGACGACGACCTCCCAGCGGGGCGCGCCGTCCAGGGCCGGCGCCGTCCGCCGGGCGTCGATGGCGACGACGACGGCCTGGCTGCCGAACCGCCGGGCGCAGCGCCGGACGAGGCTCGGGTCGGCGACAGCGGCGGTGTTGAGCGAGACCTTGTCGGCCCCGGCCCGGAGGACGGCCCGCATGTCGAGGACGGAGCGGACTCCGCCGCCGACGGTGAGCGGAATGAAGGCCCGGCGTGCCGTCCGCTCGACGATGTCGAGGAGGGTCGGACGCCCCTCCGGGGCCGCGGCGATGTCGAGGAAGACGAGCTCGTCGGCGCCCTCGGCGGCGTAGCGCTCGGCGAGGGTCGGCGGATCACCCTCGTCGACGAGGTCGACGAAGCGGGTCCCCTTGACGACCCGCCCGTTCGCGACGTCGAGGCAGGGGATGACGCGGCGCCGGAGCATCAGGCCGTCCGCCCCAGGGTCCCCCGGGCCGGGGCGCGGAGCTCGGCGTCGACGGCGCCCTCGGCCGCCAGCGTCAGGAAGTTCGCCAGGAGGCGGAGGCCGTCTCGTCCGGAGCGCTCCGGGTGGAACTGGACGCCGACGAGGCGGCCGCGGGCGACGGCCGACACGAACGGGCGGCCGTGGGTCGTCCGAGCGAGGACCGCTTCCGCCGACGGCCCCCGCGGGGCGCCGGCGTACGAGTGGACGAAGTAGAAGTCGGCGCCGTCGGCGATCCCGTCGAAGACCGGATGCGGTCGGGTCCGCTCGACCTGGTTCCAGCCGATGTGGGGGAGCGTCGGGGCGTCGAGGAGGCGGACGGTCCGCCCCTCGAGGATCCCGAAGGTCTCGGCGCCGTCCTCGTCGCTCCCCTCGAAGAGGAGCTGGAGCCCGAGACAGATCCCCAGGAACGGGCGGTCCTCGGCGATCCAGCGGCGGATCGGCTCGACGAGCCCCTGGCGACGGAGGCGGGCCATCGCCGGCCGGGCGGCGCCGACCCCCGGGACGACGAGGGCCTCGGCGCCCGTGAGCCCGTCGGGCCGACGGACGCGCCGCGGCCGGCCGCCGACGGCGGCGAGGGCGTGCTCGATGCTCACGAGGTTGCCCGCCCCGTAGTCGACGACGGCGACCCGGACCGGCCGGGGAACCGGCGCCGCCGGCGCGGCCGGCACGGCCGGATCCGGCCTCATCCGAGGACCCCCTTCGTCGAGGCGACGTCGGGTCGGCGAGGGTCGGGCTCGCACGCCGTCCGGAGGGCGCGGCCGAGGGCCTTGAAGGCGGCCTCGGCGAGGTGGTGGTCGTTTCGGCCCCGCCCGGTCAGGTGGATCGTCGCCCCGGCGGTTCGGGCGAAGGCCTCGACGGCATGCTCGACGAGGGCGAGCGGAAGGCTTCCGACCCGTTCGCCTCGGAAGGGGAGGTCGACGACGGCGTACGGTCGGCCGCCGACGTCGACGACCGCCTGGGCGAGCGCCTCGTCCATCGGTACGGCGGCGTCCCCGAAGCGGCGGATCCCGGCCCGCTCGCCGAGCGCCCGTGCCAGTGCCGTCCCGAGGCAGAGGGCGACGTCCTCGACGGTGTGGTGCTCGTCGACCTCGAGGTCGCCGCTCGCCTCGACGACGAGATCGAAGGCGGCGTGGTGGGCGAGGCTGGCCAGGAGGTGGTCGTAGAACCCGATCCCCGTCGCGACGGTCGTTCGGCCGCTCCCGTCGAGGTCGAGCTCGATCCGGACTGCCGTCTCCCGGGTCCGTCGCTCGACGGTCCCGGTCCGGGGCTCGGTCGCTTCGACGTCGGTCATCGCGGGTCTCCCTGGTCGTGGGCTGCCGCCCCGTCGGCCTCGATCTCCCGGGCCGCCTCGACGAGGCGGTCGTTCTCGGCCGGGGCGCGGACGGTGAAGCGGAGATGGCCGGCGAGGACGTGCCCGGCCCCGAACGTCCGGGGCACGAGCCCCCGCCGGAGGAGCGCCTCGGCGACGGCGGCGGCCCGCTCCGGCCGACCGAAGTCGACGAGGAGGAAGTTCGTCACCGACGGGCCGACCCGCCAGCCGACGGCGCCGAGGGCGCTGGCAAGGCGCGGTCGTTCCGCCGCGACCCGGGCCAGGTTCTCGGCGAGGGCGGCCGGGTCGCGCAGGACCGCGGTCCCGACGGCGACCGACGGGACGCTCACCGACCCCGGGGGCCGGTACGGCTCGAGGCGGGCGATCGTCTCCCGGGCGCCGACGGCGAAGCCGACCCGGATCCCGGCGACGGCGTACGCCTTCGAGAGGGTTCGGACCGTGACGACGTTCGGCCAGCGCCGGTGTCGCTCGACCGCCGGGCGGCCGACGAACTCGGCATACGCCTCGTCGAGGACGACGATCGGGACCGGGCGACCGTCGCGGGTCGCGTCGGCGGCGATCCCCTCGAGGAGCGCGTCGATGGTCCCCTCCGGCTCGGCCTCGCCGGTGGGGTTGTTGGGGTCGCAGAGCCACACGAGATCGGCGGCGGCGGCCGCGGCGCGGACGGCTTCGGCATCGAGCCGCCACCCGTCCGCCGCCGGACGGCGCGGGACGGCGACGACGCGGGCCGGCCGCTGCTCGGTCAGGACCCGGTACATCGCGTACGTCGGGACCGGGACGACGGCGGTCCCGCCGGGCGGAAGGAACGCCTTGGCACAGAGGTCGAGGACCTCGTCCGCCCCGGCCCCGACGAGGAGCTCCTCGGGGGCGACCCGGTACGTCGCGGCCGCCGCCTCGACGAGACGCCGGTAGTCGCTCGGCGGGTACTCGCTGACCGGGACGTCGAAGCGGCCCGCGGTGAGGACCCGGGCGACGACGGCCGGCGGGGCGGGGGAGGTGTTGAGGTCGAAGCGGACGATCGCCTCGGGCGGGAGCCCATAGCGGGCGGCGACCTGCTCCGTCGTCGCCTCCCAGGCGTACCCGGGCGGGGCGACGGGCGAGGCGAAGGTGACCGGCGTCGGGCTCATCGGGCGGCCTCCGCGGCGGCGCGCCCCGCTTCGGGAGGTGCCGCGGCCCCGCCCGAACGCCCGAACCGGATCTCGACCGCAGCCCGGTGGGCCTCGAGGCCCTCCGCCGTCGCCAGGGTCCCGATCGTCGACCGGAGGGCGGCGAGGCCGGCTTCGGTGAGGCGCTGGATCTGGAGGTGGCGCCCGTACTGTTCGACCGACAGGGCGCCGCAGGCCCGGGCCAGCCCGCCGGTCGGGAGGACGTGGTTCGCCCCGGTCGCGTAGTCGCCGGCCGATTCGGGCGCCCAGCGGCCGACGAAGACGGAACCGGCATTCCGGATCCGGGCGACGACCGCCTCGGGGTCGGCCACCTCGATGGAGAGGTGCTCGGGCGCGTAGTCGTTGACGAAGGCGACGGCGGCGTCGAGGTCGGGGGCGAGGACGATCCGGCCGTGGGCGACGAGGGCAGCCTCGAGGATCGGCCGGCGGGGCGCCGCGGCGAGCTGCCGGAGGGCCGCCGCCTCGACGGCATCGGCGACGGTCGGATCGGTCGTGACGAGGATCGCCGGGGAATCGGGCCCGTGCTCGGCCTGGGTCAACAGGTCGGCCGCGGCGACCTCGGGGTCGGCGGAGGCGTCGACGAGGACGAGCCCCTCCGACGGCCCCGCCGGGAGGTCGATCCCGACCCGGCCCGCGAGCTCGAGCTTCGCCGCGGTGACGTAGGCGTTGCCGGGACCGACGATCCGATCGACCGGGGGGCATCCCTCGTCGGGTAGCCCGAAGGCGAGGGCGGCGACGGCCTGGGCCCCGCCGGCGACGAGGAGCCGTTCGAGGCCGAGGAGGCCGGCGGCGCCGGCGAGGACCGGGTCGACGGTGCCGTCGGGCCCGGCCGGCGAGGCGGGGACGATGGTGCCGACGCCGGCGACCTGGCCGGGGACGACGCCCATGACGAGGGACGAGGGGTACGGGGCCCGGCCGCCGGGGGCGTAGGCGCCGACCCGGGCGAGGGGGACCCAGCGGCGCTCGATCTCGACCCCGGCGTGCGTCGTCACCCGGACCGAGGCGGGGCGTTGGGCCTCGGCGAAGCGGCGGACGTTGGCGATGGCGGCCTCGAGGGCGGTCCGGACGCCGGGGGCGAGTCGATCCCGGGCCGCGACGAGGTCCGCCCGCTCGAGGAAGAGGCGGCCGTCGGCGAGGCCCCCGCCGACGCGCCGGTTCGCTTCCCGGACCGCGGCCGAGCCGTCGCGCTCGACGGCCGAGATGATCCGCCGGGCGGTCTCGCGGACGGCCGGGTCGGGGACGGCGGCCCGCCGGACGAGGGCGGCCCGCTCGGCGGCGACGGCCGGGTCGTCGACGGCGGCCAGATCGAGGCGCCGGAGCCGGAGGGAGGCGGCTGGCGCGCTCACGGCACAATCTTCTCGATCGGCAGGACGAGGATCCCCGAGGCGCCGGCCGCCTTCAGGCGCGGTAGGAGCCCCCAGACCTCGTCGGCCCCGACGACGGAGTGGATCGCGATCATGCCCTCGTGGGCGAGGGGGATGACCGACGGCGATTCGAGGCCGGGCAGCAGCGCCTCGAGCTCGGCCAGCTTCGCCGCCGGCGCGTTCATCATCACGTACTTCTTGTCGCGGGCGGCGATGACGGCCCCGAGCATCGTCTCGATCGCCGCCAGCTCCGCCGCCCGCTCCCGTCGGGCGACGGGGTTGGCGACGAGGACGGCTTCCGAGTCGAGGAGGTCGCCGATCGGCCGGAGGCCGTTCATCGCCAGGGTCGACCCGGTCGAGACCAGGTCGACGATCGCCTCGGCGAGGCCCCGGCGAGGGGCGACCTCGACGGCACCGGAGATCGGGATGACGTCGACCGGGATCCGCCGCTCGGCGAAGAAGCGGCGGGCCGTGTTCGGGTGGGCGGTGGCGACCCGGAGGCCGGCGAGGTCCTCGACGACCTGGTACGGGGTGTCGTTTGGCACCGCCGCGGCGAGCCGGCAGCGGCCGAAGCCGAGGCCCCGGATCCGGGGCAGCTCGGCCTCGGCCTCGGCGAGGAGGTCGATGCCGGTGATCCCGAGGTCGGCGACCCCGTCCCCGACGAACTCGATGACGTCGTTCGTTCGGACGAAGAGGATGTCGAGGTCGTAGTTCTGGACCCGGGCGACCAGGCTCCGGTCGTGTTCTTCGAAGACGAGGCCGGCGTCGTGGAGGAGGGCGAGGCTCGGCTCGACGAGACGGCCCTTGTTCGGGACGGCGAGCCGGAGGCGGCGGCTCATCGGCCGGCCCCCGAAGCCGGGCGGTCGCCCCGGCTCGGACGAGCGGCGGCCGGCGCGGGTCGCGGCTCGCGACGGGCGAGCCGATCGAGGAGGAGCCGGTAGCCCCCCTCGCCGTGGTGGAGCCAGGCGGCGATCCGGGTGATCGTCGCGGTGCTCGCGCCCGTGCGGCGCGAGATCTCGGCATAGTGGAGCCCTTCGTCGAGGAGCCGTACGACCGCCCAGCGCTGGGCCATGTCGTGAAGCTCGCCGAGGGTGCAGAGGTCGCGGAAGAAGCGCTCCGCCTCCTCGACGGTCTCGAGGCGGAGGATCGCCTCGAAGAGGGCCGTCGTCTCGGGGGTCCGCCAGCTATCGTCGCGCGGCAACATGGGGAGGGCTGCTCTCCTTCGGACGTCGGTCGGCTGACATGCTAGCATAGTAGCGTGCTAGCACAACCCGACCGAGCCGCAGCGTACCAGGCCCCCTCGATGCCGTCAACCCCGAACGGGGCGGGGGTCCGCATTCCAACGTCCCTCGGGGCCGGGACGGACCGGTCCGGCAGCGGGCCGTCCCCATCGCCGTGCGTAGGGAACACCAAACCCGGCGCACGGGTGTCGGGGGATCGGCCCGCTCGGCCACTTCGGTGCGGACCGAACACCGAAGGGCGGGAACGAGCGCTACCGGCGCGGGGCGTGCGGCCGGTTTGGTGTTCGGAGCGCACGCGCTTCGGAGGGCCGGCCGGAGGAAGGCACGGCCGAAGCGAGGCGTCCAGGGCTCGGGGCGGCCCTGTGCCCACGGTCCCGGTGGGGCGGTGACCCCCTTCGAACTGATCCCGGCCATCGACCTCCGGGGCGGGCGGGTCGTCCGCCTCGTCGAGGGCGACTTTGGGCGGGAGACGCGGTACGCCGACGATCCGCTCGCCGTCGCCGAGGCGTTCGCCGCGGCCGGCGCCCGCTGGGTTCACATCGTCGATCTCGACGCGGCCCGGGACGGCGAGGGGAGCGCCGAGAACCGAGCCGCCGTTCGACGGCTCGTCGCGGGCCTCGGCGACCGGATCGCCTGCCAGGTCGGCGGCGGGATCCGCTCGCTCCCGGCGGCGGAGACGTGGCTCGGCCTCGGCGCCCGACGCGTCGTCCTCGGCACCGCCCTCGTCCGCGAACCGGGGCTCGCCGAGACCCTCGTCGGCCGTCTCGGATCGGCGCGGATCGCCGCCGCTCTGGACGTCCGCGGCGGAGTCGCCCTCGGGGAAGGGTGGCGGGTCGGCGCCGTCGGCGCCCCGGTCGACGTCCTCCACGACCGGCTCGCGACGGCCGGGATCGAGACGTTCATCGCAACGGCGATCGACCGCGACGGCCGTCTCGCGGGACCGGACCTCGACTTCCTCGGCCGACTCGTCGCGCGCGGCCGAGGGACGATCATCGCCTCGGGCGGGATCGGCAGCCTCGACGACCTGCGAGGCGTCCGGGGGCTCGGCTGCGGCGGAGCGATCGTCGGCCGGGCGCTCTACGAAGGCCGCCTCGATCTCGCCGCCGCCCTCGAGCTCGTTCGGGAGACCGGGCGGGGCTGACGGCAGCGCGGCCCGGACGGGGCAGCCGAACGCGCCCGGACGGGCCCGCCCGCCGGCCGGCTCAGCCTTCCTGCTCCTTCTTGTGGGCCTCGATGATCTTCTGGGCGATGTGCGGCGGCACGTCCTCGTAGTGATCGAAGCGGGCCGAGAACGTCCCCCGGCCGCCGGTGAGCGATCGAAGCTCCGTCGCGTAGTTGTAGAGCTCGGCCTCCGGGACGTGGGCGGTGATGACCTGCATCCCGTCGCCGGCCGGCTCCATGCCGAGGACCCGCCCCCGGCGGCCGCTCAGGTCCCGGCTGACGTCGCCCATGGCGGCTTCGGGGACCCGGACCTCGACGAGCATGATCGGCTCCATGAGGACCGGGTTGCACTGCATGACCCCCTGTTTGAGGGCCATCGAGGCGGCGATCTTGAAGCTCAACTCGTTCGAGTCGACGGTGTGGTACTGACCGTCGTAGAGCGTCGCCTTGAAGTCGACGAGCGGATAGCCGGCGAGGACGCCCTCGGCGGCCGCCTCCCGGATCCCCTTCTCGACGCCGGGGAAGAACTGCTTGGGGACGACGCCGCCGACGATCCGTTCGGCGAACTCGACCCCGCCGCCCGGGTTCGGCTCGAGCTCGAGCCAGACGTCGGCGAACATCCCGTGGCCGCCGGTCTGCTTCTTGTAGCGGCCGTGGACCTGGGTCCGGCCGCGGATCGTCTCCCGGTAGGCGACCTTCGGCGGCTTCGTGACGATCGAGACCCCGAACTTCCGCTTCAGGCGCTCGGCGATGACGGCGACGTGGGCCTCGCCCATGGCGAGGAGGACCTGCTCGCCCGCCTCGCTCCGTTCGACCCGGGCCGCCGGCTCTTCCTCGAGCATCCGGCTGATCGCCGAGCTGAGTTTGTCGAGGTCGGCCTTCGTCTGGGGCTCGATGGCGACCCGCAGGGTCGGGGTCGGGAACTCGAGGGGCGGGAGCCGGAACGGGTGGTCCCGGGTCGAGAGGGCGTCCCCGACCTGGGTCACCGTCAGCTTGGCGACGGCACCGATCTCTCCGGCCCGAAGCTCGCCGATCGGCTCCTGGTCCTTGCCGTGGAGGGCGAGGAGCGCCCCGACCCGCTCGTCCTCGCCGCGCTCGGCGTTGTAGACCGTCGTCTGGGCATGGAGCGTCCCGGACAGGACCCGCAGGTACGTGAGCCGGCCGACAAAGGGGTCGGCGCTCGTCTTGACGGCCCGGACGAGGAGGGGACCGGCGGGGTCGCGCTCGAGGCGGACCGGCTCGCCGGACCGCGCATCGATCGCCTCCACCGGCGCCAGCTCGTTGGGGGCCGGAAGGTAGCGGACGATCGCGTCGAGGAGGCCCCGGATGCCGATCCCCTTCGTCGAGCTGGCGACGAGGACCGGGGCGAGGATCCGGTCGCGGACGCCGCGGTGGAGGCAGGCGTCGAGCTCCGCGTCGCTGACCTCCTCGCCCTCGAGGTACTTGGTGAGGACGTCGTCGTCCGCCTCGGCAGCGGCCTCGAGGAGCTGGTCGCGGCGGCGGGCGACCTCGTCGGCGACCTCGGCCGGCAGGGGGATCTCCTCCTCGCGGCCGTCGGTGAGCCGGTAGGCGCGGCGGTGGACGAGGTCGACGTAGCCGCTGAACGTCTCGGCCGCCCCGATGGCGAGGTGGAGCGGCGCGAGCTTCGTGCCAAACGCGGCCCGGAGGGCGTCGAGGACCCGGGACGGGTCGGCGTTCTCGCGATCGGCCTTGTTGACGACGAAGAGGGCCGGTCGGTCGTTCGCCCGGGCGAGGCGGACCGCCGCCTCGAGACCCGCCTCGATCCCGCCGGAGGCGTCGACGACGAGGATGGCGGCGTCGGCGGCCGCCATGCCCTCGACGACCTCGGCGAAGAAGTCGGCGTAGCCGGGCGTGTCGACGAGGGTGATCCGGTGCCCCTCGTGCTCGAGGCTGGCGACGGCGAGGCTGAGCGATTCGTGGCGCTTCTGCTCCTCGGGCTCGAAGTCGAGGCTTGCCGTCCCGTCGTCGACCCGGCCGAGGCGACCGATCGCGCCGCCGGCGTAGAGGAGCTGCTCGGGGAGCGTCGTCTTCCCGGCACCGGCGTGGCCGGCGAGGACGACGCTCCGGAGATGGGGGATGTCAACGCTCTTCGCCATCGGATCCTCTCGAGCTGCCAGGACGTTGCGGACTCAGGGTGGAGTGGCTCGCGGTGGTGGCTCGGCGGGAGCCCGACCCGCGGGCGTTCCGGGCGAGGCCCGGGGACGGGGCCGGTCGGGTCATCATAGTCCGGTATACTCCGCCGCGATGTCCGGGCATTCGAAATGGTCCCAGATCAAGCGCCAGAAGAGCGCCAACGACGCGAAGCGGGGTGCCCTCTTCACGAAGGTCGCCCGCGAGATCACGGTCGCCGCCCGGCAGGGCGGCGGCGACCCGGAAGCCAACTACCGGCTCCGGCTCGCCGTCGAGAAGGCGCGCTCGATCAACATGCCCCAGGAGAACATCCGGCGGGCGATCGAGCGGGCGGTCGGCGGCGGCGAGGCGGACCAGTACGAGGAGATCGTCTACGAGGGCTACGGCCCCGGGGGCGTGGCGATCCTCGTCGAGGCGGCGACCGACAACCGGAACCGGACGGCGGCCGACGTCCGCTCGGTCTTCGCCAAGCACGGCGGTCAGCTCGCCGGAAGCGGGGCGGTGGCCTGGCAGTTCGAGCAGCGCGGCATCATCACGATCCCCCGCGACGGGCGCGACGCCGACGAGATCGCCCTCGCGGCGATCGACGCCGGGGCGGAGGACGTCGACACCGATGATCCCGAGCGGGTCGAGGTCTACACCGCCCCGGGCGAGCTCGAGACCGTCCGACGGGCCCTCGAGGCGGCCGGCCTGCCGATCGAATCGGCCGAGACGGCGATGGTCGCCCGTCAGACGATCAGTCTCGATGCCGATCGGGCCCGGGCGGCGCTCCGGCTCGTCGACGCCCTCGAAGAGCTCGACGACGTCCAGCGCGTCACGGCGAACTTCGACATCCCGGAGGACGTCTTCGCCGAGGTCGCCGGGTGATCATCCTCGGGATCGACCCCGGGACGGCGGCCCTCGGCTTTGGGGTCGTCGAGCGGAACGGCGGCCTCCGAGCCCTCGACCACGGCTGCCGGACGACGAGCCCCGACGCCGGTCTGCCCGCCCGCCTCCTGGCGATCCACGCGGCCCTCCTCGACCTCATCGACCTCTACGAGCCCGAGCTCCTCGCCGTCGAGCGGGTCTTCTTCTCGCGAAACGCCCAGACGGCCTTCGCCGTCGGCCAGGCCCGCGGCGTCGTCCTCCTCGCCGCCGCCGAGCGGAACGTCCCGGTCGTCGAGGCGACCCCCTCGGCGGTGAAGATCGCCGTTACCGGATCCGGACGGGCCGACAAGGACCAGGTCGCGACGATGGTCGCCCGCATCCTCGGCCTCGCCGAGCCGCCGGCGCCCGACGACGCTGCCGACGCCCTCGCCGTCGCCGTCTGGGCCGCGCACACCTGGCCGGTCGGCGCCGGCGCCGCGGGGCGCCTCGATCTCGCCGCCGCCGGGGAGGTCCGTCGCGGGCGATCCCCGTTCGAGGCGGCCGTCGCCGAGGCGCTCGCGAAAGAGGCCGCCGAGGTCGGTCGCCGCTCGGCTCGATGATCGCCTCCCTCGACGGCGTCGTCGGTGCCGTCGGCGCCGACGCCCTCGTCCTCGAGGTCGGCGGGGTCGGCTACCGGGTCTTCGCCCCGCCGGCCGTCCTCGCTGCGGCCCGGCCGGGCGAGCGCCTCAAGCTCCACGTCCACCACCTCGTCCGCGACGACCAGCAGGCCCTCTACGGCTTCCGGTCGGCCGAGGAGCTCGGCTTCTTCAACCTCCTCCTGACCGTGAACGGGGTCGGGCCGAAGGTCGCCCTGGCGATCGTGGGATCGCGACCGCCGGCGGACCTCCAGCTGGCGATCCTCCAACAGGACCAGGCGGTCCTCACGGCCGTCCCCGGCGTCGGGCGCAAGCTCGCCGAACGGATCATCTTCGAGCTTCGCGAGAAGGTCGCCGCGGCGGGGACGGCGGTCTCGGGGGGAGCCCCGGGCGGCGGCGAATCGGAGGTCGTCGCGGCGCTTCTCGCCCTCGGCTACTCGCAGTCGGAGGCTCGGGACGCGGCCCGGGCGGCCCTCGCCCTCCCCGACGTCGGCAGGAGCCTCGAGGAGCGGGTCAAGGCCGCCCTCCGGGGCCTCGCCCGGGGCTGACGGGCCGGCTCGATCAGGGCGAGGCGTCGTCGGCGGCCGAGTCGGAGTCGGGGGCCGATGCGGCGGTCCCGATCGGCCGGGCGAAGCGGGCAAACTCGGCCGCGATCCGCTCGTAGACCGGGCGCTTGAAGGGGACGACGAGGCCGGGGACCTCGGCGAGGGGCACCCATCGCCAGGCGTCGAACTCGGGGTGGTCGGCGTCCAGGTCGATCTCGTCCTCGGAGCCGACGAAGCGGAGGGCGAGCCACTTCTGGCGCTGGCCGCGGTAGCGGGCGGCCCAGCGAGGCGGTCGCGGCAGGTCGGGCGGCAGCTCGTACGTCAGCCAGTCGGCCGTCTCGCCGAGGACGACGACGCTCCGGATGCCGGTCTCCTCGGCGAGCTCGCGCAGGCCGGCCGCGAGCGGCGTCTCGCCGTCGTCGATCCCGCCCTGGGGCATCTGCCAGCCGGCGCCCTCGCGGACCCGGCGGCCGACCCAGACGAGCCCCTCGGCGTTGAAGAGGCAGCAGCCGACGGAGGGTCGGTACGGGCGGGGGTCGACGCCGGTCTCCCGGTCGGTCACGGGCGGAGTCCGGCGAGGGCGTCGGCGTGGAGGCCGCGCGGGTCGATGGAGGCCCGACCCCGTCGAGCAGCGAGCTCGGCAAGGGTCTCCCGATCGAGGATCGCGAGGATCGCATCCCGGACGTCGATCATGACGTCGCGGAGGGCACACGATGCCTCGTCCGGACAGGTGCACGGTTCGTAATAGCGGAGCGACACGCAGGGCAGGGGGGCGAGGGCGCCGTCGAGGAGGCGAACGACCCGCCCGATGGAAACGGTCCGGGGGTCGGCGGCGAGCGTGTAGCCGCCGTGGGCGCCGAGGGTCGTCCGGACGAGACCGGCGTGCTTGAGGACGGCGAGGATTTGCTCGAGGAACTTCGGCGGAAGGTTGTTCCGCTCGGCGAGGACGGCGAGCGGGATCGGCCCCTCGGAGGCGTGCCGGACGAGATCGATGAGCGCCCGCAGCCCGTACTGCGAGCGCGCCGAGAGTCGCATGCCCCAATGATGCCAGAACTCCTACTCCTCGACTGGGGGTTCCGGCGGGGCGCCGAAGGGCGGCGGCGACAACGGTTCGAACATGCGTACGAATGGCTCGCCGGACGTGGTAGACTCGGCGCCGTGACCGACGACGCCCTCCGTCTCCTCACCGCCGATCTCCTCGACGAGGCCGATCGGATCACCGAGGCGACCCTCCGGCCGCGGACCCTCGACGAGTACGTCGGCCAGCGGGAGGTGAAGGCGAACCTCGCCGTCCTCCTCGAGGCCGCCCGGGGGAGGGGAGAGGCAGCCGATCACATCCTCCTGTACGGCCCGCCGGGGCTCGGCAAGACGACGCTGGCGACGATCGTCGCCCGGGAGCTCGGCGTGAACATCCGCTACACGTCGGGGCCGGCCATCGAGCGACCCGGCGATCTGGCGGCGATCCTGACCGCCCTCGACGAACGGGACGTCCTCTTCATCGACGAGATCCACCGCCTCGGCAAGGCGGTCGAGGAGATCCTCTACCCGGCGATGGAGGATTTTGCCCTCGACGTCATGATCGGGAAGGGCCCGTCGGCCCGCTCGCTCCGCCTCAGCCTCAAGCCGTTCACGGTCGTCGGAGCCACGACCCGGGCCGGGCTCCTGAGCAGCCCGCTGCGGGATCGCTTTGGGGCGACGTTCCGGCTCGACTTCTACGCCCTCGAGGAGCTGACGACGATCGTCCTCCGCTCTGCCCGGATCCTCGGTGTCCCGATCGACGAGGCGGCCGCCCGAGCCATCGCCGGCCGCGGACGGGGGACGCCGCGGGTCGTCAACCGGCTCCTCAAGCGGGTCCGCGACCACGCCCAGGTCCACGGCTCGGGCCGGATCGACGAGGCGGCCGTCGACGCGGCGATGGCGAACCTCGAGATCGACGAGGCCGGCCTCGACGGAACCGACCGCCGGCTCCTGGCGGCCATCGTCCAGAAGTTCGCGTCGGGACCGGTCGGGGTTGCTGCCCTGGCGGCCGTCCTCGCCGAGGAGGTCGAGACGATCGAGGACGTCTACGAGCCGTACCTCCTCCGCCTCGGCTTCCTCGATCGGACCCCCCAGGGTCGGGTCGCCACCGAGGCGGCCCGGGCCCATCTCGCCCGCCTCGGCTACGAGATCCCGCCACCCCGCCGCGCCGAGGTCGAGCCGGCGTCCCTCTGGGACGTCGCCGGCGGAGCCGCCCGTTGACCGAGCGCGTTCCCCCGGAGGTGTTCGATGCCCGACCTCGCGCCGATCGGCCGGACGCTCATCGTCCTCGGCGTCGTCCTCGTCATCCTGGGGGCCGTCCTCGTCGTCGCCCCGCGGGTCCCCCTGCTCGGGCGACTCCCGGGCGACATCCGGATCGAACGGGACGGCCTCGTGATCTACATCCCGCTGGCGACGATGCTCCTCGTCTCGATCGGCCTTTCGGTTCTGGCGTGGCTCGTCGACCGGATCCGCTGACGCCGTTCGGGCCCGCCCGATGAGCGGCGCCGCCCGGTTCGAGGTCATCGTGTCCCCGCCCTCGAGCGGGGCGACGCGGGCCCGTCTCGGCCGCCTCGAGCTCCGGCACGGCGTCGTCGAGACGCCGCAGTTCATGCCGGTCGGGACGAACGCCACGGTCAAGGCCCTCGATCCGGCCGATCTGCGGGCCGTCGGGGCGACGATCATCCTGGCGAACACCTACCACCTCTCCGAACGGCCGGGCCACGAGCGGATCGCCAGACTCGGGGGGCTCCACCGCTTCATGGCCTGGGATCGGCCGATCCTCACCGACTCGGGCGGCTTCCAGGTCGTGTCGCTCGGGGATCTGCGGGTCGTCGACGACGACGGGGTCACCTTCCGGAGCCATCTGGACGGTTCGCTCCGACGCTTCACCCCCGAGTTCGCCATCGAGGTTCAGGAGGCGCTCGGGGCCGACGTCGCCGTCGCCTTCGACCACCCGGTTCCGCCGGCGGCCTCGGACCGGGCGACGGTCGCCGCGGCGACGGAGCGGACCCACCGCTGGGCCGAGCGCTCCCTCGCTGCCCACCGGCGAACGGATCAGGCCCTCTTCGGGATCATCCAGGGCGGCCTCGAGGCGGATCTCCGGGCGGCCTCGACGCGGTTCATCGCCGATCACCCCTTCGACGGTCTCTGCATCGGTGGGCTCGCCGGCGACGAAACCCCGGCCGAGCGGGCGGCGGCGATCGACGTCGTCGTCGAGACCCTGGGGCCGGACCCGCGGCCGCGCTACCTCATGGGCCTCGGCTCGCCGGCCGACCTCCTCGAGGCGGTCGATCGCGGCGTCGATCTCTTCGATTCGGTCCTCCCGGCCCGGGTCGCCCGGAACGCCCAACTCTGGGTTCCGGGCGGGAAGCTGAACCTCCGGAACGCCCGCTTCCTCGACGACCCGGCGCCGGTCCAGGAGGACTGCCCCTGCATCTGCTGCCGGACCTTTTCGCGGGCCTATCTCGCCCACCTCTTCCGGGCTCGGGAGCTCCTCGCCTACCGATTGGCAACTTGTCACAACCTCACGTTCACCCTAGACTTCATGGCCAGGATCCGCGCGGCGTTGCGGGCCGGAACGTTCCCCGCCAGCCTTCCGGACCTCCGGCTGCGAGCCGGTCGAACCCCGACCGGCGAGGCCGCGGTGAAGTCGGCGTGAAGGGGCCCTCGATATCCTGGAATTCGATGCGGAGGCGATCCCATGGGTTCTCGAGACCGTCCGCACCGCGAGCCGAAGAAGAAGCCGAAGGACAAGGTCACGCAGCCGAGGCTCGAGCCGCTCTCCGAGCCGCCGATGCAGGTCGAGGTCATCCGCCGACCGCGGAAACCGCGGCCCGAGATCGAGCCGGAGCCGGAGGGCGAGGGCTGAGCCGGCCGGGCGGGCGTCGGTGGCGCTCGCTCCGTCGGTCGTGACCCCGAGCGACAGGAGCGAGCAACGATGGCGATGACCGGCGAACGATCGAGCGAGACGCGGAACGGGGAGCGGGCCGCGACCGAGCGCTCCCGCGCCGTCGAGGCGGCGATCCTCTCCATCGAGAAGCAGTTCGGCCGGGGCGCGATCATGCGCCTCGGCTCGGCCGAGAAGCTCCAGGTCGAGGCGATCCCGACCGGATCGATCGCCCTCGACCTCGCCCTCGGGGTCGGCGGCATCCCCCGGGGTCGGATCACCGAGATCTTCGGCCCCGAGTCGTCGGGCAAGACGACCCTCTGCCAGCACATCATCGCCGAGGCCCAGCGCCGTGGCGGCGTCGCTGCCTTCATCGACGTCGAGCACGCCCTCGATCCGGGCTACGCGCGGGCCTGCGGGGTGAACGTCGACGAGCTCCTCGTCAGCCAGCCCGATACCGGCGAGCAGGCCCTCGAGATCACCGAGACGCTGATCCGCTCGGGCGGCGTCGACTGCGTCGTCGTCGACTCGGTCGCCGCCCTCGTTCCCCGGGCCGAGATCGAGGGCGAGATGGGCGACAGCTTCGTCGGCGTCCAGGCCCGGCTCATGAGCCAGGCGCTCCGGAAACTGACCGGCGCCGTCAGCCGCTCGAACACGGCCCTCGTCTTCACGAACCAGCTCCGCGAGAAGATCGGGGTCATGTTCGGCAACCCGGAGACGACCCCCGGCGGGCGGGCCCTCAAGTTCTACGCCTCGGTCCGGCTCGACATCCGCCGGGTCGAGACGATCAAGAGCGGGAGCGAGTCGATCGGCAGCCGGGTCCGGGTCAAGGTCGTGAAGAACAAGGTCGCGCCGCCCTTCCGGGTCGCCGAGTTCGACGTCATGTACGGCGAGGGGATCAGCCGCGAGGGCGGGCTCCTCGACGTCGGGGTCGCCATGGACATCGTGACGAAGACCGGGGCCTGGTTCACCTTCGGCGAGACGCGGCTCGGACAGGGCCGCGAGGCGGCGAAGGAGTTCTTGCGGACGAACCCGGCCGTCGGGGAGGAGATCGAGGCCCGGATCCGGGCCCGGATGAACGAGATCCGCCTCCCCGTCGAGGGGATCGAGGAGGTCGAGTAGGACGGCCGCTCGCCGAGGTGCGGAGCGGGCCGCGGCACGGCGCGCGGCGCGGGCCGAGCTGACCGACGTCGGCCCCGTCCTCGACGCCGCCGCCCGGTACCTCGAGGCCCGACCGCGGTCGGTCGCCGAGGTCCGACGACGCCTCGGTTGGGCGGGCTTCCCGCCCGATCTCGTCGAGGTCGCCATCGGACGGCTCCTCGCCCTCGGCTACCTCGACGACCTCGCCTTCGCCCGGGCCTGGGTCGCCTCGCGCGATCGAGCCCGGCCCCGGGGCGCGGTCGCCCTCCGACGGGAGCTGCGCCTCCGGGGCGTCGAGGCCTCGATCATCGACGCCGTCCTGGCCGAGCGCGAGGCTGCCGTCCGCGCCGGGGAGGGCACCGGGGAGGCCGGTGGCGACGGCCCGGCCGGGGTTCCCCAGGGGGGCGGGACGCCCGAGCTGTCTCCACCCGAGCCCTCGGCCGATGCCGAAGCCGCCCGGCGGCTCCTCGAGCGCCGGCGGCCACCGGCAGCGGGCTTCCGGCGAGGACGTGGGCCGTCCCGGCGGCCATCGCGGTCGCGCCGAGACGACG
>JBHOQO010000152.1:0-8964 GCA_042408925.1 Chloroflexota bacterium
GTCAAGGGCCTCGCCGAGGTCTATCCCCGGGCGCTCGTCCAGTGGGAGGACTTCAAGCAGCAGAACGCCCTCCGGCTCCTCGACCGCTACCGCTGGCGGCGCCCGTCGTTCAACGACGACGTCCAGGGGACCGGTGCCGTCACCCTGGCGGGGATCCTCGCCGCCCTCCGCCGGACCGGCGGCCGCCTCGCCGATCAGCGGATCCTGCTCCTGGGGGCCGGGGCGGCCGGGATCGGGATCGCCCGGCTCCTCGCCGCTCGGTTCGCGGCCGACGGTATCGAACCGGCGGCCGCCCGGCGGGCGATCGTCCTCGCCGATTCGCGCGGCCTCGTCTTCGAGGGCCGCGACGGCGTCGGGCCCGACAAGGCCCCGTTTGCCCAGCCGGCCGAGCGGCTCGCCGAGTGGGGCCTCAGTGAGGCGGCGACCCGTGACCTGGCGAGCCTCGTCGCGGCGGTCCGGCCGACCGTTCTCATCGGCACGAGCGGCTGTCCCGGGACGTTTTCGGAGCCGGTCATCCGGGCCATGGCCGCGGCGGTGCCGGAGCCGATCGTCATGCCGCTCTCGAACCCGACGGCGAACGCCGAGGCGACCCCGGCCGAGATCCTCGCCTGGTCCAACGGGCGAGCGCTCGTCGCCACCGGGAGCCCCTTCGAGCCGGTCGAGATCGGGGGCCGGCGCCACCTCGTCGGTCAGGCGAACAACGTCTTCGTCTTCCCGGGCATCGGCCTCGGGGTCATCGTCGCCGAGGCCCAGGTCGTCCCCGACGCGGCGTTCCTCGTCGCGGCCGAGACCCTCGCCGACCTCGTCTCGGCCGACCGCCTCGCCGCGGGGGCCCTCTACCCGCCGGTCGGCGAGCTCCGGGCCGTGGCCCGGTCGATCGCCGTCGCCGTCGTCCGGCGGCTCCGCGACGACGGCTTCGGGCGGCCGATCCCGGACGGGGAGATCGAGGCCGCCGTCGACGCCGCGATGTGGACGCCGGCGTATCTCCCCTACGTCCCGGCCTGACCCGAGCGCGCTGCTCGCTCGCCCCTCGCTGCCCCCGTTCCGCCGGACACGCTACGCTCCGCTCGATGTCCATGGGGCTCCCCGTCGCTCCGCCGATCGAGCCGATGCTCGCCAAGGCCGTCGCCGACCTGCCGACCGACGACGGCTGGTCCTTCGAGCCGAAGTGGGACGGCTTTCGGGCCATCGTCTTTCGCGACGGCGACGAGGTCCGCATCCAGTCCCGCGACCTCCGGCCCTTCGAGCGCTACTTCCCCGAGCTCTTGGAACCGCTCCGGTCGGCGCTCCCCGAGCGCTGCGTCGTCGACGGGGAGATCGTCATCGCCCGCGGAGGCCAGCTCGACTTCGAGGCGCTCCTCCTCCGGATCCACCCGGCCGCCTCGCGGGTCGCCCTCCTGGCCCGGGAGACCCCGGCTGCGTACGTCGCCTTCGACCTCCTCGCCCTCGGCGACGAGGACTTCCGACCCCGGCCGGGCGCGGAGCGTCGGGCGGCCCTCGAGCGGGCCCTCGCCGGCGCCCGGCCCCCGATCCACCTCACTCCGGCGACGACGGATCGGGCGACGGCCGCCGACTGGTTCCGGCGCTTCGAGGGAGCGGGGCTCGACGGGGTCGTCGCGAAGCGGCTCGACGCCCCGTACCAGCCCGGCAAGCGGGCGATGCTGTAGATCAAGCACGAGCGGACGGCCGACTGCGTCGTCGCCGGCTTTCGGTGGCACAAGAATGGACCTCGGACCCACGTCGGCTCGCTCCTCCTCGGCCTTTTCGACGCCGAGGGGCGCCTCCACCACGTCGGGGTGACCTCGTCCTTTGCCTGGGACCGGCGAGCCGCCCTGGCGAAGGAGCTCGAGCCGCTCCGGGACGGCGCCCTCGAAAACCATCCCTGGCGGGAGTGGGCCGAATGGGCCGGCTTCGGCGATGCCGACGCCTCGGGTCAGCGCCTGCCGGGGGCGGTCTCCCGCTGGAGTCGAGGCAAGGACCTGTCCTGGGAGGCGCTTCGGCCGGAGCGGGTCTGCGAGGTCGCCTACGACCACCTCCAGGGGAACCGCTTCCGGCACGCGACGACGTTCCGGCGCTGGCGGCCGGACAAGCGGCCGGAGGACTGCCGGTACGACCAGCTCGAGGTGACGCCGCCCTACGAGCTGGAGCGGATCTTCGGCCGCTGACCGTCCGGGCCGTCGGGTCGCCCGCGGAGCGCGGCCCAGGGGTCGTGGTCGGGATCGAGGGGCTCCTGCGGCGGCCGGAGGTCCGGCGGCACGTGGCGGAGGTTCACCCGGATCCGGTACCAGACGGTCGAGCGGCCCCGCATCGCGTCGAGGAGGACGTCGGCCGGCTCCAGGTACGGGACGACGGCCGGGTGGCGCGCCTTCCAGCGCTCGAGGCCGGCGAGGGCGTCGTCGCGGCGGGCGGCACGCCCGATCTCGACGAGCGGGGCCGACGTCCGCCGACGACCGGTCGGGGTCGGGCGGGGGGTCGTTGCCTCGGGCTTTCGGCGGCGGGAGGGGGCGACCCGCGGCGGCTCGCCCGGCTGCCTTCGGTAGTGGGGCGGCCAGGGTGCATCGCCGAGCCCCTCCGCCTCGTGGCGGGCGGCGAGTTCCAGGAGCGCCTCGAGCGAGCCTGGCGCCTCGTCGATCCCGGCCGCGGCGTCGCCGCGCGAGGCGACGATCCCGGGGACCGTGGCCAGGGTGAACGCCTCCGGCTCCGCGTCCGGCAGCTCCTCCCAACGGAGCGGCATCGAGACCCGGGCGTCGGGCGTGGGGCGGACCGAGTAGGCCGAGGCGACGGTGCGGTCCTTGGCGTTCTGGTTGTAGTCGACGAAGACCCCGTGGCGCTCCTCCTTCCACCACTTCGAGGTCGCGATCGAGGGCGCCCGTCGCTCGATGTCACGGGCGAGGGCGAGGGCGGCCCGGCGGACCTCGGGGTACGTCCAGCGGCGCTCGATCCGGACGTTTACGTGGATCCCCCGCGAACCGGACGTCTTCGGCCAGCCGACGAGGCCGACCGCCTCGAGCGCCTCCCGGGCGACGAGGGCGACCTCCCGAACCGTCGCCCACGGCACGCCGGGGACCGGGTCGAGGTCGACCCGCAGCTCGTCGGGGTGGTCCAGGTCGTCGGCCCGCACGGGGTGGGGGTGGAGGTCGATGCAGCCGAGGTTGACGACCCAGGCGAGACCGGCCGCGTCGTCGACGACGATCTCGTCGGCGGTGCGCCCGGAGGGAAAGCTGAGGGTCACGGTCCGGACGAACGGCGGCCGGTTCGCCGGCGCCCGCTTTTGGTAGAAGAAGTCGCCGGCAGCGCCGTCCGGGTATCGCTTCAGGGCCATCGGCCGGTTCCGGATCCCGCGGAGCGCCCCCTCGGCGACGGCGAGGTAGTAGCGGACGAGGTCGAGCTTCGTGTGGCCGGCGGCCGGGAAGTAGACCTTGTCGGGGTTCGTGATCCGCACGGTTCGGCCGGCGACGTCGAGGTCGACGGAGGGCGGCTGGGCCATGGGCCCGAACGATAGCCGCCGGCTGTCGCCGTGTCGAGCGACCGCGACGGCCGCCCGGCGGCGGCTGGACACCGACCCTCCCGGAGCGTATCGTGCCGTCGAACGGGGTGTCGTCCCCGGCGGATCGAGGGGTCGCCATGCTCGCCCGGCCCGAGGCCGCCTGCCTCGTCATCGCCGACATCTCCGGTTACACCGGCTACCTCGCCGGCGTCGAGCTCGACCACGCCCAGGACATCCTCGCCGACCTCATGGCGACCGTCGTCGGGGCGCTCCGCCCGAACTTCCGGCTCGCCAAGCTCGAGGGCGACGCCGCCTTCACCTGGGTGCCGGCGACGACGATCGACGGGACCCTGCTCCAGGACACCGTCGAGCGGACCTACTTTGCCTTTCGCCGCCGGCTTCGGGACGTCGAGCAGGCGTCGACGTGTGAGTGCAACGCCTGCGTCCGGATCCCGTCGCTCGATCTCAAGTGCATCGCCCACCACGGGATCGTCGCCCGACAGCGCCTCCTCGGCCGCGACGAGCTCGCCGGTCCCGACGTCATCCTCGTCCACCGCCTCCTCAAGAACGGCGTCGAGGAGCGCCTCGGGTTGCGCGCGTACGCCCTCTACACGGACGCCTGCACCCGGGCCATGGGCCTGGCCGATCCCGCCGCGGCGGGTCTCGTCGCCCACGACGAGACGATCGAGCACATCGGGCCGGTTCGGACCTGGGTCCGGGACCTCGCCGCGGCCTGGGAGGCAGAGCAGGAGCGGTCGCGCCGGGTCGTCGGGCCGGGCGAGGCGTACGCGTCGCTGGAGTTCCTCCTCCCGGGTCCGCCGAGCCTCGTCTGGGAGTTCATGACCGCCCCGTCCCGGCGGATCCAGTGGCAGGAAGGCGTGACCGCCGTTCGCGAAGAGGCACCGAACGGCCGGCGTGGGCCCGGGACGCGCACCCACTGCGTCCACGGTCGGGACGCCATCCTCGAGGAGATCCTCGACTGGCGGCCCTTCGACTACTACACGGTCCGGGCCCTCATGCCGATGCCCGGCGCCCCGAAGATCACGATGACCGATGCCTTCGAGCCCCTCGGCCCGGACGCCACCCGGGTTACGACGCGGCTCGCCCGGCCGCGGACGGCAAAGGAGCGTGCCTTCCTCGACGAGTTCGGGCCGCTCCTCGAGGCCTGGGCGCGGGCCGGCGTCGAGCGGCTCCGGCCGCTCCTCGAGGCCGAGCTGGCGGCGCGGTCCGCCGCCGGCGACGTCTCCGAACCGGACGTGCCGACGGCGACGGCTCGCCACCTCACCGACCCGATCCGGACGGGTGCACCCGGCCGCGGGACCGAGCGAACGGCACGGGACTGAGCGAACGGCACGGGGCTGAGCGGCTCCCGGACCGTCCTCCTCACGCCGGCTGGGTCAGCTCGAAGATGTTGCCCTCGCTGTCGGTGAACCAGGCCGCTTTCGCGCCGCCGAGCTCGGCGATCCCGTCGACGGTCTTGATCATCCCGAGGTCATACTCCTCGAAGACGACGCCGCGGGCTCGGAGCTCGGCGACGACCGCCTCGAGGTCGTCGACCGTCCAGCCGGCGACGGTGTTCCGGGCGGTCCCAGCCGCCGGGGTCTGATAGAGGAAGAGCCAGGTGTCGCCGGCGAAGTGGTACCAGAGACCGTCGAATTCCTCGAGCTCGGGCGTGAGCCCGAGCCGCTCCGCGTACCAGGCCCGGGCCCGACCGAGATCGCTCGCGGCGACCCGGACGCTGATCGGGTACCGAGCGAGCATCGTCCACCTCCGATCGGCGGCTCGGCGGCGATCCGAGCACTCCGGGGCGCGGACCCGACCGGCGAGCGGCTCCCTTCAGGATCGCACGGGCGTCAAGACCCCGCCGCTGCCGGCTATTCACCGGGTGATGACGACGGTGAAGGTGGCGGCGGATGTGCGCACAGAGCTCAGGGTCGTCCCGAAGCTCGAGGCCGACCGGTACGGTCGGACGACCGGGCGGACCGCTCGTCCGAACGGCGACCGGAGCCGGGACCTTCCGCCACCCGAGTCGGAACGGTTGAGTCGTGACGGACCGCCGCCCGCCGGAGCCGCGCCCGAATTCTCTGGTTACTCGTGGTGGTAGTAGGCCGCCCGCCGGAGTCCGCCGGAATTCTCGGATACTCGCTGGGGTAGTAGACCGTGAGTCGGTTCTTCCAGGATACTCACCCCGCGAGTAATTCAGAACTCCAGAGCGCCGAATCGCTGACCCGCCGGGGTGCCCGAGCACAATCACCGCTCCGAGGACGTGGAAATTCCGGGGTCCGTCGCGCGCTTCACTACCCCCGCGAGTAACGAGGAAAATCGCCGGGGCAACCGACCACCCGGGCGGCTGTGCAGCGGCGACGTCGCCGGTCGCCGACCCACACCGTGGCCGCGCCCACAGCCCGACCGCGCCCCGGCGGCGATCCTGGACCCGGGCCGGTTCGGGGTCGTCGGCGCCCCGCGGCCGGGGAGCATCGGCTGCCGTCGAGGAACGAGCCCACCGCATCAGGAGGATGTCAACCGTGGACGATTTCGTCGTCATCGGAGCCGGGACGGCCGGCGAGGCCGCGGCCCATGAGGCCCGGCGTCGCGGCGCCACCGTCACCGTCGTCGAGCGCGAGCTCCTCGGCGGGAGCTGCGCCTTCTGGGCCTGCATGCCCTCGAAGACGCTGCTCCACGCCGCCGGGATCCACGCCCTCGGCGGCGACTACCCGTGGCCGCGGGCCTCGGCTCGGCGCGACTACATGATCAACCGGGAGGGGCGCGACTGGCCGGACGACGGCGGCCACCTCCGAGCCCTCGAGGCGGCCGGTGCTCGGGTCGTCCGCGGCGAGGCGCGGTTCGTCGGTCCCGGTCGGGTCGCCGTGCGGTCGTCGAGCGGCGCGGAGACGACCCTCGAGGCCCGGACCGTCGTCGTCGCCGTCGGGAGCCAGGCCACCGTCCCCGACCTGCCGGGCCTTGAGCGGATCCGGCCCTGGACGAATCGCGAGGCGACCTCGACCCGCGAGCTGCCGCGGAGCCTCGTCATCCTCGGCGGCGGCCCGACGGGGGTCGAGCTCGGTCAGGTCTTCGCCCGCTACGGGGTCCCGGTCACGATCGTCCACCCGCGGGAGCGGCTGAACCACCGCGACCACCCGAACAACTCGGCCGCCCTCGCCCGGGCCCTCGCCGCCGACGGGGTCGACCTGCGGCTCGGCACCCGAGCGGTGCGGATCGAGCCCGCCGCGAATCCCGACGAGCCCCATCGGCTCCTTCTCGCCGACGGCTCGATCGCCGAGGGCCACGAGGTCCTCCTTGCCATCGGGCGGACGGCACCGCTCGCGTCCCTCGGGCTCGAGGCGATCGGCGTCGAGCTCGTCGACGGCCGGCTCCGGCCCGACGATCGCCTCCGGATCGCCGACGGCGTCTACGTCGCCGGGGACCCGGCCGGACCGGAGCTCCACACCCACCTCGCCCACTACGAAGGGGAGCTCGTCGTCCGGATCGCCCTCGGGGAGGACGTCCGGCCCGATTTCCGGGCGATCCCCCGGGCCACGTACACCGACCCGGAAACGGCCGGAGTCGGGCTGACCGTCGAGGAGGCCCGAGCCGCCGGCCACGATCCCCGAGAGTGGACGGCCGACCTGGCGACCTCGGCGAAGGGCTACGTCGCCGAGGCCGACGGCCACGCCACGATCGTCGTCGACCGGGATACGAGGCGGCTCCTCGGGGCGTTCCTCGCCGGACCGGGGGCCTCGGAGGCGATCCACGAGGCGGTCCTCGCGATCAAGACCGGAACCCCGATCGAGGTCCTCGCCGACACGATCCACGCCTTCCCGACCGTCGCCCGAGTCATGGGCAGCCTCTTCGTCGAGGCCTGGCGGGAGCTGACCGGGCTCGGCGCCCGGGCGGGCGAGGGGCCCGGCGCCGAACGCTGAGCTGCTTCGGCGCTGCCGTCAGGCCGGTCGCGGGGCGAGCTCGCGGTCGCCGCCGACGCCGGCGGTCGCCTCGACGGGCGGCCGGAAGCGGCGGAGGCGGAGGGCGTTCGAGACGACCGTCACGCTCGAGGCGGCCATCGCCGCCGCCGCGATGATCGGATCGAGCAGGAGGCCCGTGAACGGGTAGAGGGCGCCGGCGGCGAGGGGGATGAGGACGACGTTGTAGGCGAAGGCCCAGAAGAGGTTTTGGCGGATGTTCCGCATCGTCGCCCGCGAGAGCGCGATCGCCGTCACGAGGGCTCGGAGGTCGCCGCTCATGAGCGTGACCGCCGCCGATTCGATGGCCACGTCGGTCCCGGTCCCGATGGCGATCCCGACGTCGGCTTGGGCGAGGGCGGGGGCGTCGTTGATCCCGTCGCCGACCATCGCCACGAGCGTCCCGTCCGCCTGGAGGCGGCGGACCTGGGCCGCCTTCTCGTCGGGTCGGACGTCGGCGAGGATCCGATCGACCCCGACCGCCGTCCCGATCGCCCGGGCCGTCACCTCGTTGTCGCCGGTCAGCATGACCGTAACGAGGCCCATCCGGCGGAGGGCGGCGACGGCCTCCCGGGACCCGCGCTTGAGGGTGTCGGCGATGGCGACGACCGCGACCGCGACCCCGTCGACGGCGGCGACGACCGGCGTCTTCCCGTGCCCGGCGAGTTCGGTGACCGTGGCGCCGAGGGGGCCGGTCTCGATCCCGGCCGCGGCAAGGAAGTCCGGCCGGCCGACGACGACCCGGCGGCCCTCGACCGTCGCCTCGATCCCCTGGCCGCTCACAGCCCGGAAGTCGGCGGCCTCGGCGAGTTCGAGGCCCCGCTCCTCACGGGCGAAGCGGACGATCGCCTCGCCGAGGGGGTGCTCCGAGCCGCGCTCGGCCGAGGCGACGAGTCGGAGGAGCTCGGCCTCGGACCTCCTCGGCGCGTCGCCGACGAGGACGACGTCGGTGACCCGCGGCCGACCTTCGGTGAGCGTCCCGGTCTTGTCGAGGACGACGACCCGGACGCGCCCGAGGCGCTCGAGGGCCTCGGCGTTCCGGAACAGGATGCCGTGCTCGGCGCCCTTGCCGGTCCCGACCATGATCGAGGTCGGCGTCGCGAGGCCGAGGGCGCAAGGGCAGGCGATGATGAGGACGGCGACGGTGTTGAGCAGCGCCAAGTTGAGGGCCGGGGACGGTCCGAAGAGGAGCCAGACGACGAAGGTGACCCCGGCGACGGCCAGGACGGCCGGCACGAAGTAGCCGGTGACGACGTCGGCGAGGCGCTGGATCGGCGCCTTCGAGCCCTGGGCCTCCTGGACGAGCCGGACGATCTGGGCGAGGACGGTCTCGCGGCCGACCCGGGTCGCCTCGAAGCGGAAGCTGCCCGAGGTGTTCAGCGTCCCGCCGATGACCTCGTCGCCGGGCCGCTTCGTCACCGGGATCGGCTCGCCGGTGACCATGCTCTCGTCGACGGCGGATGCGCCGTCGCGGACGATCCCGTCGACGGGGATCTTCTCGCCCGGCCGGACGACGACGAG
>JBHOQO010000153.1:0-3130 GCA_042408925.1 Chloroflexota bacterium
GTCGTCGAACCACCACTTGTTCAGCGAGGCCCGGTAGAGGAAGCGGGTCAGCCCGTTCGCCTCGGCGAGGGCGGTCACCCGGGCCGGGTCGGGCGCGCGGCGGAGGAGCCACCACTCGACCCCGAAGAGCCGCCAGGCGGCGAGGACACCGGCGACGGCGACCGCGGCCGAGACGAGGATGAGGACGCCGTCGATCCCGAAGAGGGCGAACTCGGCGTGGGGTCGGGCGAGGACCTCCTCGGCACCGTGGAAGACGGGCCCGAGCCAGCGGCTGATCGTGCTGTCCCCGAGGGGCAGCCCGAGGGCGAGCCCGAGGAGGGCCGAGGGGATCGCCAGGAGGACGAGGGGGACGACCATGACCGCCGGCGATTCGTGGATCCGCTCCCAGAGCTCGGCCGGGCCGCGGAAGCTTCCCCAGAACGTCAGGCCCATGAGCCGGAACATGTAGAAGGCGGTCATGAGGGCGACGCCGACGCCGATCGCCCAGACCCAGTAAAAGCCGAACTTGAACGATTCGCCGAGGATCTCGTCCTTCGAGAAGAAGCCGGCGAGGGGCGGGATCCCGGCGATGGCGAGCGAGCCGACGAGCATCGTCGCGTACGTCCAGGGGATCTTCCGGGCCAGGCCGCCCATCTTCCGCATGTCCTGCTCCTCGTGGACGGCGTGGATCACCGAGCCCGAGCCGAGGAAGAGGAGGCCCTTGAAGAAGCCGTGGCTCATGAGGTGGAAGATCGCGGCGCTAAAGGCCCCGACCCCGAGGGCGGCGAACATGTAGCCGAGCTGGGACACCGTGGAATAGGCAAGGACCCGCTTGATGTCGGTCTGGGTGAAGGCGATCGACGCCGCCAGGAGGGCGGTGAAGATCCCGATCGCCGCGACGACGACCATCGCCTCGGGGGCGTGGGCGTAGATCGGGTTCGCCCGGGCGACGAGGTAGACGCCGGCGTTCACCATCGTCGCCGCATGGATGAGGGCCGAGACCGGGGTCGGGCCCTCCATGGCGTCGGGCAGCCAGACGTGGAGCGGGAACTGGGCGCTCTTGCCGACCGCGCCGCAGAAGAGGAGGAGGGCGATGAGGGTGATCGTCCCGTGGTCGAGCTCGCCGATCCGCTCGAGGGTCGTCCGGATGTCGAGGGTCCCGAGGTTCGCGAAGATCGCCGCGATCCCCAGGGCAAAGCCGACGTCGCCGACCCGGTTGACGATGAACGCCTTCTTCGCCGCCAGGGCCGCGCTCCGGCGCCGGTACCAGAAGCCGATGAGGAGGTAGCTGCAGAGGCCGACGAGCTCCCAGGCGACGAAGACGACGAGCCAGCTGTCGGCCATGACGAGGAGGAGCATCGAGACCATGAAGAGGTTCAGGTAGGCGAAGAAGCGCCAGAACCCCGGGTCGTGGGCCATGTAGCCGATGCTGTAGACGTGGACGAGCATCCCGATCGTCGTCACGACGATGAGGAGGACCGCCGTCAGCTGGTCGACGAAGAGCCCCGCCGAGACGTGGAACGAGCCGGCCGGGATCCACTCCCAGAGGGTCACGCCGTAGCCGTGCTCGCCGAAGGGAGCCGCCGCGCCGAGGGCGGCCGGGACGATCGCCATCGCCGCCAGCCACGACCCGACGACGGCCCCGACGGGGACCCAGAAGGCGCGCTTGCCGAGCCGGCGGCCGACGAGGGCGGTGAAGGCGAAGCCGGCGAGGGGGAGGGCGATGATGAGCGGCAGGAGGATGTCGACGCTGCCCCCGGACCCCGCCCCGGCCTCGGCGGCGAGGCGGACGGGAGCGTCGGCGATGGTGTCGGTTACGAGCATGAACGCCATGGTCGGCTCAGCCCCGCATCGAGTCGTACTCGTCGACGAGCGGCGTCCGCCGGTTCCGGTAGATGGCGATGACGATCGCCAGCCCGACCGTCGCCTCGCCGGCCGCGACGGCGAGGACCATGAGGACGATCGCCGCGGCGTGGGTGTTCAGCGGGGGGACGAAGGTCCCGAAGGCGACGATGGCGAGGTTCACGGCATTGAGCATCAGCTCGATGGCCATGAGCATGCTGATCGCGTTTCGGCGAGCCAGGAAGCCGAAGGTCCCGATGGCGAAGAGGAGACCGGCGAGGACGAGATAGGCGTCGAGGGAGTGGCTCACCCTTCCGCTCCTTCCTCCCGCCGGGCGAGGAAGACGGCCCCGACGACGGCCGCCAGGAGGAGGACCCCGACGACCTCGAAGGGCAGGATGTAGTCGCTGAAGACGAGGGCGGCGAGGGCCTCGGTCGCCGTCGCCAGGCGGTCGGGCACGGCGCCCCAGTCGGTCGCCGCGACGGCGAGGGCGACCACGACGGCGAGGACGACGGCGAGGATCGCCGCCGGCACCGCCTGGGATTGGAAGACGAGGCGGACCGGCGCTGCCTTCGTCTGGGTCAGCATGATGGCGAAGAGGATGAGGACGCTGATCGCCCCGATGTAGACGAGGACCTGGGCGGCGGCGAGAAGCGGCGCCTCGAGGAGGACGTAGAGGCCGGCGAGGGCCCCGAAGCTCACGATCATCGCCAGACCGCAGCGGATGATGTCGCGCATCGTGACGACGAGGAGGGCGGCGCCGAGGAGGATCCCGGCGAAGACGACGAAGAGGACGTCGTCCCAGCCCGCCCCGATGATCGGCACCGTATCCGGGATCGCCACGAAACCTCCCTCGCCTTCAGTCGTCGGCGCGGCGGCCGCTCACCGCCGGCCGTGTCCGTTCTCGTGTCCGTTGCCGCTCGCCGTGGCGGCGAGGGCCGGCGGGAGGACCGGCAGGAGCCGGTCGCCCTCGACGAGCCGGCCGGCCGCCCGGGCCCGTTCGGCCCAGTCCCGCTCGCGGCGGATGTACGTTCCCTCCGTCTCCCGGTTCACCGCCGCCAGGGCGATGAGGTCGATGAGCGGCTCCTCCCGCGAGGTGTGGGCGAGCTCGAACTCGTTGCTGTGGCGGAGGGCGTCGTACGGGCAGGCGTCGACGCAGATCCCGCACAGGATGCAGCGGCTCTCGTCGACGTCGTAGCGGGTCAGGATCCGCGGCTTCGGCATGAGCGCCCCCGTCGGGCACGTCTCGGCGCAGCGGCCGCACGACACGCACGGCGTGTCGTTCAGGCTCATGTCGAGGGGCGTCGTG
>JBHOQO010000154.1:0-18873 GCA_042408925.1 Chloroflexota bacterium
GTCGTCGAACCACCACTTGTTCAGCGAGGCCCGGTAGAGGAAGCGGGTCAGCCCGTTCGCCTCGGCGAGGGCGGTCACCCGGGCCGGGTCGGGCGCGCGGCGGAGGAGCCACCACTCGACCCCGAAGAGCCGCCAGGCGGCAACGAGTCCCAGGGTCGCAACGCCGACCGAGAGCAGGACCAGGACCCCGTCGAGGCCGAAGAGCTGGTAGCCCGTCTTCGTCTCGTTGGCCAGGGCGATCGCCGGCTCGAAGACCGGCTCTAGCCACCGGGCGATCAGGCCGCGCTCCGGCGGTACGCCGACCGCGATCCCGATGAGCGCGGTGCCCCCGGCGAGGAGGACGAGCGGGACGGTCATCGATGGCGGGGACTCGTGGACGCGCTGCCAGACCTCGCGCGGTCCCCGAGTGCTGCCCCAGAACGTGAGGCCCATGAGCCGGAACATGTAGAAGGCGGTCAGGGCGGCGACGATCAGGCCGATCGCCCAGACGAGGTAGAAGCCGCGCTTGAACGCCTCGGCGAGGATCTCGTCTTTCGAGAAGAAGGGGACGAGCGGCGGGATGCCGGCCATGGCCAGGGACCCGATGAGCATCGTCGCGTACGTGATCGGGATCTTCCGGGCCAGGCCGCCCATCTTGCGCATGTCCTGCTCGTCCTCGACGGCGTGGATGACGGAGCCGGCACCCAGGAAGAGGAGCCCCTTCGTAAACCCCTGGGCGAGGAGATGGAACACCGCCGCCACCCAGGCGCCGACCCCGAGCGCAGCGAACATGTACCCGAGCTGGGAGATCGTCGAATAGGCGAGGACCCGCTTGATGTCGGTCTGGGTCATGGCGATCGAGGCGGCCAGGAGAGCGGTGAAGATCCCGATCGCCGCGACGACGATCATGGCGGCCGGCGCGGCCGCAAACAGCTCGGCCGTCCGGGCCACGAAGTAGACGCCGGCGTTCACCATCGTCGCCGCATGGATGAGGGCCGAGACCGGGGTCGGGCCCTCCATGGCGTCCGGCAGCCAGACGTGGAGCGGGAACTGGGCGCTCTTGCCGACCGCACCGGCGAAGAGGAGGAGGGCGATCCCTGCCACGAGCCAGGGTGCCAGATCGCCGCTCCTCGCCAGTTCGGCGATCCGCTGGACGGCCGGCCGGATCTCGAGGGTCCCGACCGTCGTCCAGACGGCCGCGATCCCGAGGGCGAAGCCGACGTCGCCGACCCGGTTGACGATGAACGCCTTCTTCGCCGCGAGGGCCGCGCTCCGCCGCCGGTACCAGAAGCCGATGAGGACGTAGCTCGAGAGACCCACGAGCTCCCAACCGGCGAACAGGAGGAGGAAGTTGCCCGCCAGGACGAGGACGAGCATCGAGAACATGAACAGGTTGAGGTAGGCGAAGAACCGCCAGCGGCCGGGATCGTGGGCCATGTAGCCGATGGAGTAGACGTGAACGAGCATCCCGACCGTCGTCACGACAAACAGCAGGACGGCCGTCAGCTGATCGACGGCGAGGCTGATGTCGACCTGGAACGACCCGGCGGGGACCCAGCGCCAGAGGGCGAAGCGCAGGCCCTCGTCGCCGTATCCGCCGCCGATGGCTCGGGCGATGACCGGGAGGGCCACGAGCCAGGTGGCGATGATCGTCGGGACGGCGATCACCCACGCCCGACGCCCGAGCCGACGCCCGACGAGGCCGGTTGTCAGGAAGCCGAACAGCGGCAGGCCGAGGATCAGGACGACAGCCGGCTCATCGAACAAGCGTGAACACCTCCGGGCGATGGGGCCGTACTACGGGGTCGTAGTATATGGCCGCCCACCGTCTGCCGCGGCCGCGCCGGCGACGATGATCAGTCCGGCTCGCCTCTCAGCCCGGTCTCATGTCCGGTTCAGGGGCAGTTCAGGCGGCGCCTCCAGTCTTTGCCACCGGACGTTCAGGAGGGTCTCCGACATGAAGCTCGTGGCCGCGCTTCTCGGGGTCGGGCTCCTGGCCGCCGTCGTGGTGACGGTCGCCGTTGTCGGCCAGCGGCCCGGCGGCGACGACGCAGCGGGCCCGGTTACGGTGGTCCTCGAAGACCTTCGGTTCCGCCCCAACCGGCTCGACGCGCAGGTGGGCGTCCCCCTCACGGTCCGTCTGACGAACCAGGGCCTGGAGCGCCACGACCTCAACTTCCCGTCGCTCCACATGCCCGGCCTGGCCGGGGTCGAGTCGATCCTGGAGCCGGGCGAGACGCGCACGGTCACCCTTCGCTTCGACACGCCCGGCGTCCACACCTTCATCTGCACGCTCCCCGGCCACGCCGCGGCAGGGATGACCGGCGTGGTCGTCGTAGCCCCATGAGTCCGCCGACCGGGGCGGCCGATCGGGCGGCGGCCGTCCGCCACGCCCGTCGGGCGAGCGGCCAGGTCCGGGCGCTGGCCGGGATGATCGCGGCCGGCGACTGCTTCCCTGCCGTCGCCCAGCAATTGCTGGCGGCCCGCGGCTCTCTCGACTCGCTCCTCATCCGCCTCGTCGAGCTCGAGCTCCGGGACTGCCTCCCGACCCTGTCCGGGCGCGACGAGATCGATGCCCTGCTCCGGACCGCCCTCGGGCGGGCAGCCCCGGGACGGGCACCGGCGAGGTCGCCCGGCCGCCAGACCGGCCGGGGGACGGAGCCGGTCGCCAGACCTCGGCCGCCCGACGCTCGACCCAACCCATCACCACACGAAAGGACGACGTGATCCGATGACGAGCCGACCCCGACGTTCGCGTTCTCTCCGGCCCGCGGCCGCCGCTCCGAGGACGAACCCGACGACCCGCCAGCGGGACCGACCCGGCCGGTGGCACCGGCTCCGCCTCGGCGTCTTCGTCGCCATCGTCGTCCTCGTGGGCGGCGCGGCGATCGCGCTCGTGGTCGATCGCCTCCGGGGCCCCGTCCCCACGGACGAGGCGGCGATTTCGGTCCGGGCGAGCATGGCCGGCTTCGATCCCTCGGAGCTGACCGTCGCCGCCGGCTCGACGGTCCGGATCGAGTTCGCGAGCCTCGACACGCCGTTTCACAGCGACGGCGGCGGTTGGCATCAGTTCGCCATCGACGAACTCGGCATCGATTGGAAGGTCGGGCCGGAGAGTAGCCGCGTCTTCGAGCTGACCGCCCCGTCCGAACCGGGCACGTACGTCTGGTACTGCGACATCTGCTGCGGCGGCAAGGAGAACCCGACGATGCGCGGCACCCTCCGGGTCACCGCCTGATGGGGGCGGGTCCGCGTCCGGCGACCGCCCGGCGGCTCCTCGTCCTCGTCGTCGGGGTCGTCGGAGTCGCCGTCGCGGCGGTGTTCCTCGCGACGGCCCAGCGTCCGGCCGAGCACCAGGGCCTGACCGATCTGTCCCTGGCGACCATCATCACGGCCGGGCTGCTCGACGGCCTCAACCCGTGTGCGTTCGGCGTCCTCATCCTCTTCGCGACCTTCGCCCTCGGGCTGGCGGCCCGGCAGTCGTTGGCGCCCGGCGGGGCGGCCAGGATCGCAGACCTCGGCGCGGCGAGCCGGACGGTCCTTGGGCTCGGCGGTGTCTTCGTCCTCGGCGTCTTTCTCGCTTACGTCCTCATCGGTCTCGGCCTCCTGACGGCGCTGACCGCGGCGACGAGCGTGGCGAGCAGTCACCTGCCGAGTCGTGTCGCGGCCTTGATCGCGATCGGGCTGGGGCTCTGGATGATCCGGGACGTCCTCCTCCCGGACGCCGGCTGGCAGCTCGCGGCACCCGGGGTCCTCCACGGCCGGATCCGCGGGTGGGCCCGCACGAGTTCGCCGCTCGCCCTCTTCGGCGGCGGGATCCTCATCGGACTCTGCACCGTCCCGTGTAGCGGCGCCGTCTATCTCGGGGTGGTCGCCCTGCTGAGCACCGGGGGCACCTTCGCCTCCGGACTCGCCGGGCTCCTGCTCTACAACGTCGCGACGATCACGCCGCTCGTCCTGCTCCTCGTCCTCGCCAGTCGACCCGGCCTGATCCGACGCCTGAACCGCTGGCACCTCGAGCACGCCGTGGCGACGAAGCTCGGCTTGGCGCTCTTCGTGCTGGCGCTCGGATTCGCGATCCTGCTGACCGTCTAGGTGTAGTTCCCGGGGACTTGGGACCCCCGCGCTTCCCGAGCCGGCTGGCGGCCGTGGAGCAACCGGTTGGTCTGCACCGGCGGTCTCGCCGCCCGAACTCCCTGGTCGGCTCCGCTCTCAGTAGAGCGACAGCGGGTCGATGAGCCGTCCGCCCATCTCCACCCGGAGGTCGAGGTGGGGACCGGTCGCCCAGCCGGTCGCGCCGACCGACGCGATCCGCTGGCCGGCGGCGACCACCTGGCCGGGCCGGACGAGAACCTCACGGTTGTGGTTGTACGTGGAGATCATCCCATCGCGGTGCCGGATCACGACGACATAACCGCCACCGTTTGCCTTCCACCCGGCCCACTCGACGGTACCTCCGGCGATGGCCCGCACGGGCGTCCCGGCGGGCGCGGCGATGTCGATCCCCGGATGGGCGCTCGAAAAGGGCGTCGTGATCGTGCCGCGGATCGGTAGCGGCCAGAGATGGCGGCCCGAGTTCGGGAGCGGCGCCGGCGTCGCCCGCCGCGCGGCCGCCGGGGGCTCTGCCTTCGGCGGCATGGGTGCACCGCCGGGGACGAGAATGCGTTGGCCGCGGACGAGGCCGCGCGGGTCGATACCGGGGTTCCAGGTGAGGATCCCAGCCAGATCGGCTCGGTGCCAGGCGGCGATCTGCCAGAGGGTGTCGCCCGGGACCACGACGTGGACCGGTCCGGTCGGGGGCGACGGACTGGCCGGCGGGACCGTGGGCTCGGGCGTCGGTGTCGGCTCGGGCTCTCCTCCATCCAGCCGGCGGGCGGCCGGCGGCGGGGTCACGGCGGGCCGCTTCGTGGCGGTGGGCGTCGGCACCGGCCGGAACGCCTCGGCCGGCAGCGGCGACGGCGTCGTGGGGGGACGGGCACGGATCGGCACGAGAACGCCGGACGCGGCGACGAGGGCCGCCACGGCGCCGCCGGCAAGTACGGCGAGCGGGAACACGCGGCGGCGGGCCGGTGGTCTGGGCACGGGATCGTCCTCCTCTTGGTGCGGGAACGCGAGGGTCGTCCATGCTCCGGCGCGTGGACGCGACCGACGGTCACCACGCAGGGGGCGGAAACGATGCGGGACGGCCGCGATCCTCGGAGACGCCCCTGAGAGCGACCTGAGCCTTGAGTTGCACCTCGATGAGAGTCGGGCGGGCGTCGTCTCGACGCCGACGCCATCGCTCGCTTCTCAGCCTCGCGTTAGGCGATCCTCAGCACCGGTTCAGGTCGGGCCGCTGCACTTCCGGCATGCCCGACCTTCTCGTCGTCCTCGTCGCGATGGTCGCCATCCTCCTCGTCGCCGACCGGCTCCTGCTCCAGGGTGCGACGACCATGGCCGCGGTGTCGGCGGTGGGCCCCGCGTCGTCCGTCCGCCGGCGGCCGGCGCGCCGATCGTGCCCATCGTCGGGCTCGTGCGCTTCCTCTCGGGGCTGGTCTGAGCCATGAGCGAGCAGCTAGCCCGGGCGCGGCTGGATCCCGACGGTCGCCAGGTCGTCACGATCGTCGTTCGCGGGGGCTACCATCCCCAGAGCATCATCGCGCGGGCCGGCGTGCCCCTACGCCTCGTCTTCCGGCGCGAGGACGAGGACGCCTGTTCCGAGCGAGTCGTCTTCTCGGCGCCGAGGCTCGCGCGCCGACTGAACCCGACCGGCACGACGACGATCGACCTGCCGGCCCAACCGCCCGGTGCCATCCGGTTCACCTGCGGCATGGGACGCTACCGGGGCCGGATCGAGCTCGTCGACGACCGAAGCTCGTCGCTCGCCGGTGCCGTGCGTCGCCGGCTGCCCCGCCCGGACCAACCCCTCGGATCGGCCCTCGTCCTCGGCCTGGGCGGGGTCATCCTCGTCGCGCTGGTCGCTGCCCTCACCCCCGACACGAGCGTCGTGGTGGCGGCGGCCGGTGTGGTCCTCATCGCCTGGCTGGTCGCCTGCTTGTGGTTGGTCGGCCGCTCGACGGAGGTGCCTAAGTCATGAATCCTCCCGTTCAGGATCCCGCTCCGGCCGGTGCTCGCGCCGCGCTCGGCTCCCATCCGCACGCGACCGGCTCGAGTGCCGACGGTCCGCCCGAGGCGGGTGCCGGCTCGGCCGTCCGGCGCGCACGTCGCTCGCGGTGGCTGGTCCCGGCGGTCGCCGCCGTCGCCCTCGTGCTCGGCCTCGTCCTGGCCGGGATCGTGCCGCTGTCGACGGTGATCTACGCCGGCCTCTTCGGCGGCATGATCCTCATGCACATCGGCGGTCACGGCCACGGCGGTCACGGCCATGCCGTAGGGCGGGAGGCGGCTCGGCCCACCGAGGCTGCTGCCGAGCGATCCGACGCCGCGGATCTCAGGGAGCCTTCAGCCGACGCTCAGCGACGGCCGATACGGTCGACTCGAACGCTCGATCGACGAGCGGCCCACACCCACACCTTGGGAGAGACGAACGAGCATGGCGAACACCCTTCCCGTTGCTGCCACTGAGCATCCGACCCACGACCACGGCGCGAGCTGCCCGAGCTGCGCGACCCACCCGACCACCGAGGCCGCTCGGTCACCGGCCGCCGACCGGGCGGCCGAGTACCAGGCCCTCATGCGGAAGTGGTGGTTCGCGGCGGCCGTCGGTGCCCCGACGATGGTCCTCTCATACCCCTGGCTCATCCCCGGGCTCCGGGACCTCTTCCCGCGGGGAAGCCCCCAGCTCTGGTGGCTGTGGGTGATCATGGGGGCCGCCGCCCTCGCCGTCCTCGCCTACTCGGGGCGGCAGTTCTTCACCGGCGCCTGGGAGGCCCTGAAGCACCGGTCGGCGAACATGCACACGCTCATCGCCATCGGCACCGGCACGGCCTGGATCTACTCGACCGTTGCCCTCTTCTTTCCGGGGATCTTCCCGTCCGCGGAGATGACCGACGTCTACTACGACGTCACGGTCGTCGTCACCGCCCTCGTCGTCCTCGGGATGGCGATGGAGGTGAAGGCTCGGGGGCGCACGTCGGAGGCGATCGAGAAGCTCATCGGCCTGGCCCCGAAGACCGCCTGGGTCGTTCGGGACGGCGTCGAGACCGAGATCCCGGTCGACGACGTCGTCGTCGGCGACATGGTCGTCGTGCGACCCGGATCGAAGATCCCGGTCGACGGCGTCGTCGTCGAGGGTACCTCGGCCGTCGACGAGTCGATGATCACCGGCGAGTCGATGCCGGTCCTCAAGGGCCCGGGGGACGAGGTCATCGGGGCGACGATGAACACGACGGGGAGCCTGCGCTTCCGGGCCACGAAGGTGGGGGCCGACACGACCCTGGCGACGATCGTCCGGATGGTCGGCGACGCCCAGGCGTCCAAGGTGCCGATCCAGCGCCTCGTCGACGTCGTCTCCGGCTACTTCACGCCGGCGGTCCTCATCCTCTCGATCATCGGCTTCGTCATCTGGTACGACTTTGGCCCGGCCCCGGCCTTCGCCTACGCCACCATCGTCGCCGTCACCACCCTCATCATCGCCTGCCCGTGCGCCCTCGGCATGGCCACCCCGATGGCCCTCACGAACGGCATCGGCCTGGCGGCCACGCACGGCATCCTGATCCGGTCCGGCGACGCCCTCCAGGCGGCGAAGAAGCTCGATGCGATCGTCCTCGACAAGACGGGCACGATCACCGTCGGCAAGCCGGCGGTCACCGACATCGTTCCGACTCCGGGCGTCGATCCCGACGAGCTCCTGGCCGTGGCGGCCGCAGCGGAGCGGGATTCAGAGCACCCGTTGGCGACGGCGATCGTCCAGGCCGCCCAGGAGCGAGCCCTCGCGGTGCCGACGGCCGGGGCCTTCGAGGCGGTCCCCGGCCACGGCATCCGGGCCCGGATCGGCGACCGGACGGTCCTCGTCGGCAAGGCCGCCTTCCTCGAGCAGGAGGGGACCGCCGTGGGCGACCTCGGTCCGGCCGCCTCTTCCCTCGCCGAAGACGGCAAGACCCCGATCTTTGTCGCCATCGACGGCCGTCCCGCCGGGGTCATCGCCGTCGCCGACCCCATCAAGCCCGATTCGGCGGCTGCGGTGGCGGCCCTCCGGCGCCTGGGTCTCGAGGTGGTGATGATCACCGGCGACAATCGGCGGACGGCGGAAGCCATCGCCCGCCGGGTGGGGATCGACCGCGTCCTGGCCGAGGTCCTGCCCGCCGACAAGGCCCACGAGGTCCGCCGGCTCCAGCTCGAGGGTCGAACGGTCGGCATGGTGGGCGACGGGATCAACGATGCCCCCGCCCTCGCCCAGGCGGACGTCGGGTTTGCCATCGGCACCGGGACCGACGTCGCCATCGAGGCGTCCGACGTGACCCTCATCAGCGGCAGCCTGCGGGGCGTCGCCGCGGCCATCGCCATCAGCCGGGCGACGATGCGGAACGTCTACCAGAACCTGTTCTGGGCCTTCGGCTACAACGCCGTCGGGCTGCTCGTGGCCGTGGGGCTCCTCTATCCGTTCACCGGGCTGCTCCTGAGCCCGATCCTCGCCGCGCTCGCCATGTCGTTCAGCTCAGTGAGCGTCATCACGAACGCCAACCGCCTCAAGTGGTTCCGTCTCCCGGAGGTTGCCGCATGACCACCGACCAGATCGTTGTCACCGTCCTGGGCCTCGCCGCCGCACTCGGCGTCGCCTGGTTCTTCTGGTTCAAGCGCACCGAGGGCGTCCGGGCGGCCGTCGTGTCCGACGGCTACCAGGAGCTCATGGTCCTCGTCAAGGGCGGCTACACGCCCGACACGATCCGCGTCGTCGCCGGCCGCCCCGTCCGGCTACTGTTCCGCCGGGAGGAGACCTCGGTCTGCTCGGAGCAGGTCGTCATCCCGGCCTTCAACCGCTCCGCCGCGCTGCCGACCGGAAAGGTCGTCGCGGTCGAATTCCTCCCGACCCAGCCTGGTGAGCACGAGTTCACCTGCCAGATGGGGATGCTCCGCGGCCGCATCCTCGTGGAGGCCGCGTGATGGCCGCCCGCCTTCCCCTCCTCGTGCTCGAGGCCGGTCTCGGCGGCCCGGACCGGTGTGTCGTCTGCGGGAGCGACATCGCGGCTGGAGCGGGCCTGACCGTCCGCTTCGGCGACCGCACGCTGCGCTTCAAGTGCCCGACGTGCCTGAAGCGCTTCGAGGCGGACCCCGAGCGCTACCTGACGGGCGGTCCGGACGGATGCTGTCGCGACGATGGCGGCGGCCGCTCGTCGGCCGGCCCCGGGGCCTGCGTCTGATCCCGGCGCCGACGCCGGCCGCGATCGCAGCCGGGCGGCTCGTCGAGCTCGAGCTACCCGACCTGCTGCGCCGGCTCCTGCTCGGGGCGGGCGACGGGTCGGCTCAGCGCCCGGGTGAAGCGCCAGAAGATGTAGAGGCCGGTGAGCGCATAGCCGCCCAGGCCGACGGCAAGGATCGGCCCCGCCCAGCCCGGGTTCGTCGCGCTGACCAGGAAGGCCGGGATCTCGCCCAGGTACGCCTGGTCGGTCGCCTCGACCCCGAAGAAGAGCGACACGAAGTAGAAGGTGGCGCCGACGACGAGGAGGAGGCTCATCGCCCGGAACGTCCGCGGATCGTCGTCGGCGTCGCCGAACAGCTTGACGACGAGGGCCAGGAAGAGGAGGAGCGAGGCGATCGGCGCGAAGAGCCCGATCTCCATCGAGGCGAATACGCCCGGGAGCAGGAGGATCGTTCCCAGGGCGAAGGTGACGAGCATGATCGCGTCGCGGATGAGGACGTAGCTGAGCCACCAGACGTCGGCCCCGAAGCGGAGGCTCAGGCGGCGCAGGACCCGCAGGACGTACGGCCGGGCGAAGTGGAAGACGAGAGTCAGCGACCAGAGGGTCGGGAGGAACGCCGCGATCGTCAGGACGAGCCACTCCTTGCCACCCTCGACGAGGGAGTTGACGAGCTCGTCGGTCATGCCTTCCATGCTCATTGCTCCTTTCGTCAGGCCCCGCGTCAGGCGGTGCGCTCGTCGGCCGGCGGGGCGGCGACGCGGAGGTTGTACGCCACCGCGACGGCGCCGAGGGTGCCGACGATCGCCATCGAGAGGTAGGTGAGCGGGATCGCCCAGCCGGCGTTCCTCGTCGTGACGAGGAAGGCGGCGACGTCGCCGAAGGCGCCGGACAGGCCGCCGGCCTCGACCCCGAGCACGAAGGGCACGATGTAGAGGGTCGCCCCAAGGCCGAGGAGGTACGTCTGCCAGAGGAAGTGTCGCTCGTCGGCGTCGCCCTCGGTCACGAGCTTGAGGACGAGCGTCGCGAAGGCGCAGCTGGCGGCGAGGGACCCGGTGATCGGCAGCGGCAGCATGAGGACGACGTCGGGCAGGAAGAACATGAGGCTGAGCACGAACGTCATGACGACGAGGGCGTCGCGGAGCGCCAGGTAGACGAGCCACCAGAGGTCCGCGCCGAGGCGGAGGGTGAACTTCTGGAGGTTCGCGAGCATGTAGGGGCGGGCGACGTGGAGGGCCACGGCCAGGAGCCAGAGGATGACGAGGGCGGCCGCGAGCGTCCCTTCCAGGAACATCTCCGCGGCCTGGAAGAAGTCCGGGATGTTCTCGATCGAGATCACGGCACTGCTCCTTTCGGCGCGGCGGCCGCCCGAACCTCGCGGGCAGGGCGGACCAGCTCGATGTCGGCGCAGGTGTAGACGGCGTCGCAGCGGAGACAGCGCCCCGCCTCGGCGAGGGCCGTCGGTTCGTCGAAGCCGGCGGGGGCGGCGAGGGGGTTGGGGCCGCGCCCCGTGGGGGCGACTCTGGCCCGGTGCCGGGACGCCAGGTCGAGACGGAGCGTCGCCTCGGGCGGCGTTCGGCGGCGGACCGCTGCGAACAGCTCCGCCTCCGGGTGGCGCGACCCCGAGAGGAGCCCGTGGATCGACGCGGCGGCCCGCCGGCCGTTCGCGACGGCCTCGATGACCGACCGCGGCCCGGTCACGACGTCGCCGCCGGCGAAGACGCCGATCCGGCCGGTCTGGAGCGTCTGCGGATGGGCGACGATCCCGGCCCAGCTCGATATCTCGATCCCGGAGCCCTCGGGCAGAATCGAGGGGTCGGGCTCCTCGCCGATCGCCGTGAGAACCGTGCTCGCCTCGATCTCGAAGTCGGAGCCCGGGACCGGTTCGTAGCGCGGCCGACCGTCGGGGTCGACACCCGCCGGCTCCTGGCGGCGGCAGACGACCTTCGTGAGCCGGCCGTCGTGGCCCCGGAGGGCGACGACCGCGACCGCGTCGCGGATGACGACGCCCTCCGCCTCGGCCGCCTCGATCTCCTCCGGCTGGGCCGGCATCTCCGAGCGCCCACGCCGGTAGAGGACGGTGACGGTGCTCGCACCGGCCCGCCAGGCCGAGCGGGCGGCGTCCATGGCCGTGCTCCCGCCGCCGACGACGACCGCCGGGCCGGAGAGCCGGGGCATCGGGCCGAGGTTCACGTCCCGGAGGAAGACGGTCGCCGGGACGACCCCGGCCAGATCCTCTCCAGGAACGCCGAGCCGGCGGCTCTTCGAGGCGCCGGTGGCGAGGAAGACGGCGGCGAAGCCCTGCCGCTCGAGGTCGAGGAGCGAGAAGTCGCGGCCCATCGCGGTGCCGAGGCGCAGCTCGACGCCGAGCGCCACGATCCGCTCGATCTCGGCCCGCAGGATCGCCTTCGGCAGCCGGTACTCGGGGATCCCGATCGCCATCATCCCGCCCGGGACCGGCTGGGCTTCGAAGACCGTGACGGGGTAGCCGAGGCGAGCGAGGAAGTAGGCGGCCGACATGCCGGCCGGTCCCCCGCCCACGACGGCGACGCGCTGGCTCCGCCGGGTCGTCGGGGGCTCGATGGGCGGGAGTCGCCCGAGCTCGGCCGCGGCCCGCTTGAGGTCCCGGATCGCGATCGGTTCGTCGAGGACGCCGCGGCGGCAGACCCGCTCGCAGGGCGCCGTGCAGATGTAGCCGCAGACCGAGGCGAAGGGGTTCACCTCGGCGGCGACGGCAAAGGCCTCGTCGTAGCGACCCGCCGCGAGGAGCCCGATGTAGCGACCGGCATCGGTGCCGACCGGACAGGCCTCCTGGCAGGGAGCGCGGAGCGGCGTGGCGGCCTGCTCGCTCCACGAGCGCCAGACCTGCCAGGCCTCGGCCCGGTTCGCGGTCCCCCACGGTGCGAGGTCGCTCCAGGGACTCACGTGGTCGTCTCGGATGACCTCACGGGTCAGCCCCGAGAGCGGGACCCAGCCCGAGGCCGGCGGTTCCGGGGCGGGTACGAGGTTCGCCTCCGGTGTCGGGGCCCAGGCCTCGTCGACGCTCAGGCTCAGGACCTGGACCGGGCACTCCCGGACGCAGATCTCGCAGCCGATGCACGCCCCGACCTGGACCGGGTACTCCATCATCCACGGCGTCGGGTCCGGGCGGCGGGCGGTCGCCTCGATCCCCGGGCCGGTGGGCCGCGACATGTCGAGGGCGTGGACCGGGCAGAGGTCCATGCAGATCCCGCAGTTGAAGCAGCCCGCCCGCTCGACGGTGATCCGGTAGCCCATCGTGCTCCGATCATCGCCCGGGCCGGCCCCCGCGGCGACGCCCGGCCGGGTAGCCGGAGCCTACCCGTCCGGGTAGGGATCTTGCGTCGGTGGCCCCTCGCCGACGAGGCGCTCCCGAGCGGCGCGGACGGCGACCTCGGTCCGGCTCTCGGCGTGGAGCTTGGCGAGGATGTGCTTGAGGTGGTACTTCACGGTGTTCTCGCTGATGCCGAGAGCGGCCGCGATCGCCTTGTTCGTGGCTCCGCCCACGAGCTGGGCGAGGACGTCGCGCTCCCGTTCGGTCAGCTGTTCGCGGTCCGGCCGACCGGGGCCCGCCGAAGCCCGGGCGAACTCCTCGAGGATCCGCTTCGCGCTCGCCGGGGAGAGGGCCGCCTCGCCCCGCCCGACGGCGTCGATCATCGCCCGGAGCTCATTGCCCCGGACGTTCTTGAGGAGATACCCCGATGCACCCGCCTTGACGGCGGCGAAGAGGTCCTCCTCGTCTTCGGAGACGGTGAGCATGACGATCGCGGTCTCCGGCCGCAGGGCCTTGATCGCCCGCGTGGCGGCGATGCCGCCGCCCGGCATCCGGATGTCCATGAGAACGAGCTGCGGCCGGGTCCGGACGGCGAGGGCCACCGCCTCGTCGGCGCTGCTCGCTGCACCCACGACCGCATGGCCCCAGGCGGTCAGGAGGGACGCCAGTCCGTCCCGGAAGAGGGCGTGATCGTCGGCGAGGAGGATCCGCACCCGGCTACGCCTCCGCCGCGACCGGGAGGCGAACCCGCACCGTCGTGCCGGCGCCCGGCCGGGCGACGATCTCGAGCTTGCCTCCCACCGAAGCGGCTCGCTCTCGCATCGTCGAGATCCCGAACTGCGGCCAATCGGACGTCCGGGGTGCCGCCGGGTCGAACCCCCGGCCGTCGTCCCGAACCTCGAGGAGGAGCTCCTCGCCGTCCCGTCGCGCTTCGACCACGACCCGATGGGCGGCGGCGTGCTTGCGGACGTTCGTCAGCGCCTCCTGGAGGATCCGGAGCGCCTGGGCCTCGGCCGCGGGGGCCAGCCGGGTCGCCTCGGCGTCGACTGCGGCGACGACCTCGGTCGGGAGCTTCGCCGCCTCGGCGTACCGGGCTGCGTACTCGCGGATCGCCGGCACGACGCCCTGACCCGGTTCCAGCGGGCTGCTCAAGCCGAGGATCGCCTCGCGGACGTCGACGTAGACCGACCGGGCCGCCTCCCCGAGCTCGAGGAGCTGGGCCCGTGCCTCGCTCGGGCGCCCCGCGTCGAGGAGCGTGACGGCCGCCTCCGACTTCGTCCCGACGTAGGCGAGGACCTGGGCCAGGCCATCGTGGAGCTCCCGCGCGAGGCGGTTCCGTTCCTCGATCATCCCCAGCTCGCGAACGCGACGGTAGAGGCGCGCGTTGTCGATGGCGACCGCGGCCATGCTCGCCAGGCTTTCGAGGGTCGTCAGCTCGAGCGCCCCGAAGCGCCGAGCGGGGCGCGATGCCACCGCCAGGGTCCCGAGGACGCGCTCGCCGGCCCGGAGCGGGACGGCGACGGCCGAGCCGAGATACGCCGGGTCGACGAACCGACAGAGCGGTGCCGACGCGGTCGTCAGCGAGCCGTCCCGACCCGCCGGCCCGTCGTCCCCGATCGTCGCGCTGAGGAGCGGACAGGCGCCGCCGCGGCCGTCGGGATGCGGGCAGCTCGTCGGACCCGGATGGAACGCCTCGCCGGGGCCGCTCCGTGCCCGCGGGCGAGGAGGCCGGTCTCGTCCGCGAGGCAGACGATCGCGATCTCGCCGCCGAGGAGGAGGCGTGCCTGCTCGGCGACCGTGTCGAGGACCCGATCGAGGTCGCGGAGCCCCGAGACGACGAGGCCGACGCGCTGGAGGGCCGCGGTCGCCGCACTCCGGGCCTCGAGCTCGTCCTTCTGCTCGAGGAGCATCGCTGTCATCCGGTCGAACCGGCGAAAGAGCGTCCCGGCCACGACGAGGGCACCGCCCAGGAGGACCGCGGCGAGCAGCCCAAGATGGACGCTCACGGGCAGGGTGTCGTGGAGCCACGTGTCCTGGAGGGCCTCGAAGGCGAGCACGCCGAGCATCGGGACGACGACCCACCCCCAGCGTCGAGCGAGCCTCGGCATCGCGAACCTCCCGCGGCGGCCTCCCCCGGGCCACGACCACCGCAGGATCAGTGTACCGCCCCCTCCGCCCGCCGCCGAACGTCCGGTCCCGCCGAGACGCGCCGGCCGCGCCCCGCTAGAAGGGCACGATCCGCCCGAGATCCGGCAGCAGATCCTCTGCCTGGACGAGGAAGACGAGGCCGACCGCGACGCTGAACGTCCCGGCCAGCACTCCGGCCGCGACGTAGAGCCGCTGCCGGAGCCGACTCGCCACGAAGCCGGTCGCCGTGACGAGGACGATGACCGAGTTCGAGATGAGGAGCCCCAGGATGAAGGCGATCATCATCGGCACCCCGAGGCCGTGGGCCGCCGCTCCCCCGACGGCGGCGATGATGAGGACCTGGGAGCCGGTCTCGGCGCCGATGCCGTGGATCATCCCGACCCCGAAGGCCGTCCGCGGCCCGTACGAGCTCATCTCCATGGGATCGGCATGTTCGTGACCGTGGAGCCAGGCCTGGAGCCGACGCCACCCGTATCGGATGCCGTCGAAGACGAGGAGCCAGCGGCTCCGAAGCCGGAAGGCCCGGCCGTGACGGGCGTACGCGTAGAGGGAGTAGAAGACCCAGGCGCCGAGGACGAGGAGGGTGACGCCAACGACCCGTCCCATGATCGGATCGACCCACTCGGGGAGGAGCGCGCCGAAGGCGAGGGCCGCCAGCCCGAGGAGGGCGACGACGAGGCCGTGGCCGAGGGCGTAGAGGGTGCCGAGGTACATCGCCCGTCGCTGCTCGGCGACGAGGCGCCGCCGATCGAGGGCCGGCTCCTCGGGCCCGGGGTCGGCGGGCGCGGGATCGGGATCCGGAACGGCCACCGTCTCAGCCGCCGCCACCGTCGGCTCGGCGGCATGGGCCAGGAGTTCCGGTGGGCCGCCGTGGCCGTGAACGTGGCGGGCTCCGGCCGTTCGGTGCGCCCGAGCGTGCTCCTCCTCGCCGGCATCGGCCGTCGCGGTCGTCGACGTGATGTCGCTGATCGCTGCGATGTGGTCCCAGTCGATCCCGTGCCGGATCCCGAGCAGAAGGGCGGTGGCGAGCAGGCCGAGCGCCGAGCCGACCCCCGCTGCCGAGGCGGCCGAGGTCTCGAAGAAGAGCATGACGGTGCGGACCTCCCGGGAAGACGTCCCGCGATTTCGTTCTATTGCGAGGACTTGCAACAGTGTGCCAAGCGCGGACGGACCCGTCAACCGCACGACGCCCGACCCGCCGCCCCCGGCCCGGCGAGGGGCCGGCTACGCCGAGTCGGGCGAGTCGCCGTCCGCGCCGCCCGCCGCCGTCGCCCGGGGCGAGGGCGGGATCGGGGCCCGGTAGTCGGGCGGGAGCTCGCCGGAGGCGGCGAGCCGGCGGATCACGAAGCCGTAGTACTCCTCGACCTTGGCCGTGACCCGCTCCCAGGAGAATTCCCGGGCCCGGGCGAGGCCGGCGGCGCTCATCCGCGCCCGGAGCTCGGGGTCGCCGAGGAGCCGGGCGATGGCCCCGGCGAGGGCCTCGGGGTCGCGCGGCGGGACGAGGAGGGCCTGTTCGCCGCGCCGCACGACCCCCTTGTAGCCGTGAATGTCCGAGCAAACGATCGGCGTGCCGGCCGCCATCGCCTCGAGGAGGACGATCCCGAAGGATTCCCGGCCCGTCGCCGGGGAGACGAAGACGTCGGCGGTTCGGTAGAGCTGGGCGAGCTCATCGTCGCCGACCCGCCCGAGGAACTCGACGTTCGAGAGGCGTCGGGTCGCCACGTAGCGGCGGGCCTCCCGCTCCTGGGGGCCGCTGCCGACGAGGAGGAGCCGGCAGTCCCAGTCGCGCCGGCGGAGGATCCGAAACGCCCGGAGGAGGACGAGAACGCCCTTCCGGGGCTCGAAGCGGCCGACGAAGAGGATGTTCAGCGTCCCGTCCTGCCAGCGGGCGATCGGGACGGCCCGCTGGAAGCGGCCGACGTCGACCCCGTTCGGGATGATCTTGTAGTCGCCGGGGAAGAAGCGGCCGATGAAGTGGCGGGCGGCGGCCGAGACGGCGATCCGGCCGTGGAGGCGGGCGACGTACCCGCCGAGAAGGCGGGCCCCGAGCTCGTACGCCGGGGAGAAGCCGGCGTAGGCGTGGAATGTGGCGATGTTCACGCTCCGTGACTGGCGGAGGACGATCGGCGAGAGGAACGGCACGAGCGGCTCGTGGAAGTGGAGGAGATCGAAGCGTTCACGCTCGAGGAGCTCGCGGACCTGGGGCACGAAGCGGGGCGAGAGGGTCAGGGTCCCGACCGAGCCGTTGGCCGGGACGCTGAAGCCCTTGCCGATCCGGATGACGTCGCCCTCGGAGCTCCGCTGGAGGCCGTGGCTCGAGGTGATGATCCGGACGTCGTGGCCGCGGGCCCGGAGGTTTTCGTAGAGGTGCCGGACGTGCTGGGTCACCCCGCCCGGGAGCGGGTAGACGTACGGCGAGACGAGGCCGATCTTCATCGCCGCCCGCCGTCCCTCCCCGGCGTCGGGTAGCCGAGATCCCGCCCGCTGCCGTCGCGCCGGATCCGGCCCCGGAGCTCGTCGCGGGCGTCGCGCCCGTACTTGCGGAGCTGGCGGCCGAAGGTCGCGAGCTGGCTCACCGGGTCGTGGAACGTCCCGTGCCAGTGGGTTCGCCCCGCGAGGATCGCGGCCCGGAGGTCTTCGGCCGTTCGCCCCGGGAACGTCGTCCAGCCGGCACCGACGGCCGAGACGTGGTGGGCGTCGCTGTTCCCGATCCCGGCGAGCCCGTGCTCGGCGGCGAAGGCGACGACCCGCCGGTGCCAGGGTCGCCCGAGCATTGTCGGGTTGAACGTCTCGAGGCCGTCGGGCCGAACCCGGGGGTCGCGATCCCGAAGAAGGCGCCGGAGGACCCAGCCCTGGGCGCAGAGGGGGTATGGGACGAGGGGGTGGGCCGGGATCGCCAGGCCGCCCTGCTCGTGGATCAGCCCGATAGTCGAGCGGAGGGAGCGGAGCGGCGGGATGCGCTCGGCGATGAAAAGGGCGAGGAGGTGGCCGCCGAGGGTCGTCACCTCCTCGCCGACGACGACCTCGAAGCGGTACCCGCGCTCGCGGGCGAGGGTCCGGGCGGCGAGGGCGGCGTCGATCCGGTCGTGGTCGGTGACGGCGATGACGTCGAGCTCGGTCGCCCGTTCGACGTGGTCGAGGATCTCTTCGACGGAGCTCGTCCCGTCCGAGGCGAGGGTGTGGATGTGGAGGTCGGCCCGGCCGAGCCGCGCGGTCACCGGCGGCCTCCTTCGGGCGGGGTCGCCGCTCCTCCGCGCGGTCGCTTCGGACGGACGGCGAGGTCGGGCCAGAGCGGGAAGAAAGTGGCCCACCACTGCTCCGGGGCGGCGGCGATGAGCCGCTCGAAGACGCGCGCCTCGGCCTCGAGGATCGCCTCGATCCGTTCGCGTCGCCGCCCCGCCGAAGGGACCGGGACCCGCTCGAGCCGGCCCCGGTAGTGCCCGCGGCCGGCCCGCCGGGCGACGCCGACGTAGAGCGCCGCCCCCGTCTCCACGGCGACGAGGGCCGGGCCGATGGGGAGCGGCAGCGGTTCGCCGAAGAGCCGGGTGTCGACGCCGCCGCCGGTGAGGTCGCGATCGGCGATGAGCCCGACGAGCTCGCCCCGGCCGACCGCCGCGGTGAGCTCCCGTCGGGCCTCCTTGAGGCCGACGAGGCGGACGCCGAGGGCGCCCCGGGTGCGAACGAACCAGGCCTGGAGGGCCGGGTCGGGGATCGTCTCCATCGGGGCGACCGCGGGTCGCCCGCTCTGCTGGATGACGTAGAGGCTCGGGATCTCGAGGGATCCGAAGTGGAGGCCGACGAGGACGATGCCGTCCGCTCGCCCGAGGGCCTCGGCGACGACGTCGGGGGTCTCGATGACGAGGCGGTCGGCGAGGTACCGAGCGTCGTACGTCGGCACCCGGAGGAGCTCGAGGTAGTAGCGGGCCCGGTGGCGGAACGCCGCCCGGACGAGGCGCTCGAGGGCCCGCGGATCCGCCGCGGCCGCCCGAACGGCCGGCGAGCCGAGTCCCTCCTCGGCGCACCAGCGCGCCACCCGGCCGAGGTTCCGCCGGGCCTGCTCGGCGTCGCCCGGTGCGAGCCGGTACCAGAAGAGGCCGAGCGCCTCGGCGACCGCGACGAGCGGCGCCTCGGGGAGCCGGCAGGCGAGGGCGGCGAGGGCGG
>JBHOQO010000155.1:0-17804 GCA_042408925.1 Chloroflexota bacterium
CTCGTCCCGGCACCGGCTACGATCCCCTGGAGCCCGCCGGCCGACCATCCGTGGAGACGGGTCCGGCGAGACAGCAAGCTCTACCAGCGACTGACAGAATCACGCGGCAGTTGAGCTGACAGATTCGCTCGGCTTCGACAGTCACGGCGTGCGCGCCACCGGCGAGACACTCGACGCAGTCGGCGGTGACGCCATCAATTTCGTTCGGGGCGCCGCACCTCGGGCAGACGATCGGCGGTCGCGGGTCCCGGGAGAACCAGCCGAACCCCCAGAGGGCACGTCGCCGGTCGCGGGCGGCGTACTCCGAGAAAGGGCGCCGCCCGGCGAGGAAGTCCGCCGACTGCGTGGCCCGGCTGGCGAGGCGAAGCGTCCGCGGGCCGCCCTCGAAGCGCACGAGTTTCCAGGCTCGATCAAGGACGAGCGTCGGGGCCGGATGGCCGCCGACGGCGACGAGCCACGTCCCGGGGATCGGCCGTCGGCAGTTGCCGCACGCGAGCCGTGGCCCGTCGAGACGAGCGACGGTCATCGTTCGAGCCCATCCACCGGCGAGCGGTAGTTCGCCCGCGCCCGGGCGTCCGCCAGGCTCGCGCCGTAGCGGCGCAGCATGAGGGGCGAGCGCCAGCCCGCCAGCCGCTGCAGGTCGGTCTCGTTCCCGCCGGCTGCGAGATACGCGTGGGCGAAGCTGTGCCGGAACTGATGAGCATGGAGCCGCGGCAAGCCGGCCTCGCGGCAACGGCGGAGCAGTAGTTGCGCCAGCCCGGAGTAGCGAAGCGGGCCGTCCTGGCCGAGCCACAGGGCTTCGCTGGCGGCGTGGCGATGGAGCCGCCGGGCACGGAGATAGCGGTCGATGGCGACCGCGGTCGTCGCGCCGAACCGGACATATCGGGAGTGGCCGGCCTTGCCGGTCACGAACGCCGTCCGGGCCCGGAGGTCGAGGTCGGCGACGCGGAGACCGATAAGCTCGCCGGCCCGCATCCCGGAGTCGTAGAGCAGGAGGATCGCGGCCCGGTCGCGGCGGCTGGCGAAGTCGCGGCCCTCGACGACGCGGAGGAGCGCCCGAAGCTGCTCGGGCGTCACGACCGGGACCGGTCGCTCCGGGACGCGGGGCGGCTTCATCTTTGCCATCGGGTCGCGGTCGACCTCGTCCTCTTCGAGCGCCCACTTCCAAAACTGTTGGAGCGCCCGGAACTCCAGGGATAGCGTCGCGGCGGCGACCGACTCGCGACGGTCGGCGAAGTACGCCTCCACGTGCTCGCGGCGGACGGCCCGGGCCGTCGTCGGCATGCCGCGCTCGCGGAGGAAGCCGAGGAGCCGGTCGAGGGCGCCGAGATAGAGGTCGCGGGTCTTCGGGGAGCGCGTCGCCTCTAGGTGGAGGGCGTAGCTCTCGCGTAGAATGGCGAGCGAGTCGGGAGCGGCGGCCGTGGGTGTTAGTTGCTCGGTCATGCGATGTGCTAACGATACTTCCGCCGCGTCCCGGCCGTCAAGCCGGTCGATGGACGCTCAAACTGAGCAGCCAACGGCTCGTCCGCGGCGTCCCCGTAGCTCAGAGGACAGAGCAGCCGCCTTCTAAGCGGTCGGTCGCAGGTTCGAATCCTGCCGGGGACGCCAGCACGCACCGGGACGCGTCGCGGCGACGCAAGGCGCGTGGGCGGGTGGCCAGATGATGGCGGCGACTGATCCCCGGGAAGGCCCTCGCCAGGCTACTCCCGACGTCGCCCCGCAGGCGTGCCGCAGTGTCCCTACCGGGTCTCGCCGAGTCCGGCGGCCTCGCGAAACGGATTCTCGATGCGAACGCCGTCGATGACCCGGCGATGCTGCAGGTCCTCGGTCAGCAGGAGCCCCGCACCTGCGGTCCGACACGCCTGGACCACGAGGGCGTCCCGGAAGGAGAGCTGATGCTCTTCCTTCGTGTCGATGAAGGTCGTGACCTCAGCGGCCGCCGTCGTGGAGACGCTCGGCGTACAGGTCGTCCCTGGTCCACGATCGGCCGCCGGACTGGCGGTGCGCATGAGCTCCGCCGCCTCGCGCCAGGCCGCTTCGTACCGCTCGTCTTCCGCGACCGGCGCGGCGAGCTCGCGGGCGACGAGGCTGCTCACCGAAGTGCCTCGCTTGGCCGCCACGACCTTGGCTCGGCGGACGAGCTCCTCGTCGAGTTGGAGGGTTACATTCCGCTTCCGCATCTCGTGCGATCTATCACGTGGTCGATTCGCGAACCGTGGCGGCCGTCCTCTGGCTCGCTCCGCCCGCCGGCCAAACGGCCCGCCTCCCTTGGTCCGGCTGGCCGTTGTCCCCCTCGCCGCCATGGCGCTATCGGTGGCCCGTGACCTTACCCTTCCCCGCGATGCGCCCCATGCCCGGAGGACCGATGCCCTGATGGATGCCCTTGATCTGGCGCGCTGGCAGTTCGGGATCACCACCGTCTACCACTTCCTGTTCGTACCCCTCACCATCGGCCTCGCCTTTCTCGTGGCCGGCCTGCAGACCGCCTGGCTCCGGACCGGTGCCCCGAAGTACCTGCGCCTCACGAAGTTCTACGGCGAGCTGTTCCTCATCAACTTCGCCCTGGGCGTCGTCACCGGCATCGTCCAGGAGTTCCAGTTCGGGATGAACTGGAGCGACTACAGCCGCTTCGTGGGGGACATCTTCGGACCCCCGCTCGCGATCGAGGGCCTCCTCGCCTTCTTCCTCGAGTCGACGTTCCTGGGGCTCTGGATCTTCGGCTGGGACCGCCTGCCCAAGCCGGTTCACCTGGCGACGATTTGGCTCGCCGCGATCGGGACCGTCCTTTCGGCCTACTTCATCCTCGTCGCCAATGCCTGGATGCAGAACCCGGTCGGCTACGCGTTCAATCCGACGACCCAGCGAGCGGAGCTGACCGACTTCTTCGCCGTGCTGACCAACCCGGTGGCCACGATCACCTTCGTCCACACGATCGCGGCGGCCTTCCTGACGGCCGGCGCGTTCATGGCCGGGGTCGCCCTGTGGCGCCTCGTCCGCCACCCCGATGAGGACGCCGACGCCGTGCGGACGGCCGCGCGCGTCGGGGCGGCCACCGTCCTCGTCGCCGGTGTGCTCGTCTTCGTCAGCGGCGACCAGCAGGCGAAGGTGATGACGAACGTCCAGCCGATGAAGATGGCGGCCGCCGAGGCGCTCTACGCCACCGAGCAGCCGGCTTCGTTCTCCCTGTTCACGATCGGCTCCCTCGACGGTTCGAAGGAGCTCTTCTCGATCCGCATCCCCGACCTCCTCTCGTTCCTCGCCACCGGGACCTTCGACGGGCGGGTCCTGGGGATCAACGACCTCCAGGCGAGCTACCAGCTGCAGTACGGTCCGGGCGACTACCGACCGATCATCCCGGTCACGTACTGGACCTTCCGGCTGATGATCGGGACCGGTGCCCTCGCGGCCCTCGCGGCCCTCTGGATCCTTTGGGCGCTCCGTCGCCCGTCGGTCAGGCCCGGTCGCCTGGTCGTCTGGACGGCGGTCGCCCTGCCGTTCCTCCCCCTGGCGGCCAACTCGCTCGGCTGGATCTTCACCGAGGTGGGTCGTCAGCCCTGGATCGTGTTCGGGCTGATGCCGACGGCCGCCGGCGTCTCGCCGGGGACGTCGACCGTCGAGGTGTTGATCACGTTGGTCAGCTTCACGCTGCTCTATGGGGGGCTGGCGGCCGTCGAGGTCGGGCTGCTCGTGCGCCGGATCCGACGCGGGCTGCCCGAGGTCGAGACCCCGGGGGAGCCGGGCCCGGACGACGCCGACCGGCCGATCGCCTTCGCGTACTGAGGAGCGCGCCATGGAACTCACGACCGTCTGGTTCGGTCTCATCACGATCCTCTGGGTCGGCTATCTCGTCCTGGAGGGATTCGATTTCGGCGTCGGCATCCTCCTCCCGGTCCTGGCCCGGAGCGACCGCGAGCGACGCGTCGTGATCAACACGATCGGGCCGGTCTGGGACGGCAACGAGGTCTGGCTCCTCGTCGCCGGTGGCGCGACCTTCGCCGCCTTCCCGCAGTGGTACGCCACGCTCTTCTCGGGCTTCTACCTGCCGCTCTTCCTCATCCTCGTCGCCCTCATCGTCCGCGGCGTCGCCTTCGAGTTCCGAGGCAAGCGACCGGAGCCCTGGTGGCGGGCGCGCTGGGACGCGGCGATCTTCGTCGGCTCGCTCCTGCCGGCCATCCTGTGGGGCGTCGCCTTCGCCAACATCGTCGGCGGTGTCCCGATCGATGCCAACCACGAGTTCACCGGCGATCTCCTCACCCTCCTCAACCCCTACGCGCTCCTGGGCGGCCTGACGACCCTCGGTCTCTTCGTCACCCACGGGGCCGTCTTTTTGGCCCTCAAGACGACCGGCGAGATCCGGGCCCGGGCGAACCGCCTGGCCGGGCAGGTGGGGCTCGGGGCGGCCGTCCTGGCCGTCGTCTTCCTGGCCTGGACGCAGCAGCAGCGCGGCGACCTGCCGTCGCTGCTTCTCTCCGTGGCGGCCGCCCTCGCCTTCGTCGGCGCCCTTGCGGCGAATCGGCTCGGGCGCGAGGGCTGGGCGTTCGCCGGCAGCGCAGTGGCGATCGCCCTCGCGGTCGTCGCCCTCTTCGTCGCCCTCTTCCCCGACGTCATGCCCTCCACGATCGACCCGGCCTACAGCCTGACGACGACGAACGCGGCCTCGACGAACTACACGCTCTCGATCATGACTGTCGTGGCGGTCATCTTCACCCCGCTCGTCCTCCTCTACCAGGGCTGGACGTACTGGGTCTTCCGGCGCCGGATCGGGGTCGACCAGATCCCCGGCGACGAGGCGGAGGCGGGCTACTGACGGGCCGCCGGGTCCCTCGGGGCCGCCTCGCCTCGGTCGGCCGCGACCCCACCCGTCACCCGTGAGGCAGCTCGACGCCCGCCTGCTCCGGCAGGCCCGGCCGGCGCGCCCCTACCTCGCCCTCAGCGTGGCCCTCGGCCTGGGGGCGGCCGGCCTGGCGATTGCCCAGGCCCGGCTCCTGGCCGACGCCATCGCCGGCGCCTTCCTCGAGGGAGCCGGGCTGGCGACGCTCGGAGAGGTCCTCGCCCTCCTGGGGTTCGTGCTCCTCGGCCGGGCGCTCCTCGCCTGGGTCCAGGAGTCGGTGGCGCACCGGGCATCGGCGGCGGTGAAGTCGGATCTCCGGCTCGCTCTGCTCCGGCGGGCGGTCGGGCTCGGCCCGCGGTGGTCGGCCGGCGCCCGAAGCGGCGAGGTCGTGGCCCTGGCGACCCGCGGCATCGACGCCCTCGACGGCTACTTCGCGAAGTACCTGCCCCAGGTCGTCCTGGCTGCCGTCGTCCCGGTCGTGGCCGTCCTGGCGATCCTCTCGGCGGACGGGATCGCGGCGCTGACCGTCGCCCTCACGGTGCCGCTCATCGTCGTCTTCATGGTCCTCGTCGGCCTGGCCAGCGAGCGTCGGCGCCGCCGCCGCTGGCGGGCGCTGGCCCGCCTCGCTCACCACTTCCTCGACGTCGTGGCGGGGCTCCCGACGTTGAAGACGTTCGGGCGGGCCCGTGCCCAGCTCGGCGTCCTCGAGCGGATCACCGACGAGTACCGGCGGGAGAGCCTCGCTGCCCTTCGGGTCGCCTTCCTCTCGGCGTTCGTCCTCGAGTTCTTCGCGACCCTGTCGGTCGCGCTCGTCGCCGTCGGGATCGGCCTCCGCCTCGTCGCCGGCGAGCTCGACCTGCGGACCGGGCTGTTCGTCCTCGTCCTCGCTCCGGAGGCCTACCTCCCGCTCCGCCACCTCGGCGCCCAATTCCACGCCAGCGAGGAGGGGCGCGAAGCCGCCGGTCGGGCCTTCGAGATCATCGAGACGCCTGCGCCGCGGGCGGGGACGCGGACGGCCGTGCCGGACCTGCGGCGCGGCGAGCTGCGGGTCGAGGCCGTGTCCGTCCGCCAGCCGGGGCGGGAGCTGCTTGCCCCGTACCGCGCCTCGCTGGTGGTCCGGGCCGGCGAGGTCGTGGCGGTCAGCGGGCCGAGCGGGGCGGGAAAGACGACACTCCTCCAGGTGATCGCCGGGCTGCTGCCTCCCGATGCGGGCCGGGTCTGGGTGACCGACGGAGGCGTCGCGGTCGCCGTCGACGAGCTCGAGCCGGATGCCTGGCGGCGCCGGGTCGCCTGGGTGGCCCAGGATCCGTACCTCTTCGCCGGCACCCTCGCCGACAACGTCCGACTCGGTGCCCCGGACGTCCCCGATGTGTCGGTCCGGGGGGCGTTGGCGGCGGTCGGGCTCGGCGACCTCGACCCTGCCATGCCCCTCGGGGAGCACGGCGCGGGCCTTTCGAGCGGTCAGCGCCGCCGCGTTGCGGTCGCCCGGGCCTTCGTCCGGGATGCGCCGCTCGTCCTGCTCGACGAACCGACCGCCGGACTCGACGAGACGAGCGAGCGGCAGGTGCTCGCGGCGGTCCGGGACCTGGCGCGGACGGACCGCCGGGCGGTGGTCGTGGTGGCCCATCGACCGGCCGCGTTGGCGCTCGCCGACCGGGTCGTCCGGATCGACTGGCGCGAGGAGCGGCTCGCATGAAGGCGCTCCCGAATGCCGCCAGACCGCTCCTGTGGGCCGTCCGGCTCGCCGGCCCGATCCGGGGCCGCCTCGCGCTCGCGGTCCTGGCCGGCGTGGGGGCGGCCGGGGCCGCGGTCGGGCTGACGGCCACCTCGGCCTGGTTGATCTCGCGGGCCGCCGAGCGGCCGCCGGTCCTCTATCTGATGGTCGCCATCGTGGCGGTTCGGGCGTTCGGCATCGCCCGCGGTGCGCTCCGATACGCGGAGCGGCTGGCGTCCCACGACGCGGCGTTCCGGATCCTCGCCGCGCTCCGGGCCGCCGCGTACCGGCGCCTGGAGCGGCTCGCTCCGGCCGGGCTGACGGAGGACCGCTCCGGCGACCTCCTGGCCCGGCTCGTCGCCGACATCGACGGCCTGGCCGACGTCTGGTTGCGGGTCCTGCTGCCGTACGCGATCACCGGCATCGTCGGCGGCGGAGCCGTCCTTCTGGTGGCATCGCTCGTGCCGGCCGCGGGGGCCGTCCTCGCGCTCAGCGTCCTCGCCACGGCCGTCGCGGCGCCGCTGGCTGCCGGCCTCGTCGCCCGCCGCGCCGAGCGTCGGATCGCCCCGGCCCGCGGGGCGCTCGCTGCCGCTGCCCTTGAGCTGCTTCGCGGGGCGCCGGAGCTCGTCATGGCCGGTGCCGTCGAGCACCGGCTCGCCGAGGTCGCCCGACTCGAGCGGGGGCTGCGAGCAGCGGAGGCTCGGTCGGCCGCCGGGGCCGGCGTCGGGGCCCTCGTGACCGGCCTTGCCGGCGGCGCGGCCGTCTGGTTGTCGCTCGTGACGGGGATCGTGGCGGTCCGGAGCGGGAGTCTCGATGGCGTGGCCCTGGCGGTCGTCGTGCTCACCCCGATCGCCGTCCACGAGCTCGCGGCGGGGCTGGCTCCGGCGACCCAGCAGCTGCCGCGCCTGCGCGCCGCGGCCGCGAGGGTCGTCGGGGTCCTGGGGCGGCGCGCCCCCGTCGCCGAGCCGGCTGTGCCGGCCGCGCTGCCCGCGGGACCGTACGGCCTCCGGATCCGTGGTCTGCGGGCCCGGTACCGGCCCGAGGGCCCCGAGGTCCTGCGCGGCGTGGACCTCGACCTTGGACCCGGTGAGCGGGCGCTCGTCACCGGCCCGAGCGGGGCGGGCAAGAGCACCCTGGCGGCGGTCCTCCTTCGCTTCCTGGATCCTTCCGGCGGGACGATCGAGCTCGTCGCGTCGGACGGATCGGTCGACCTCACGCGCCTGGCGGGAGACGACGTTCGCCGGATCATCGGGCTGTGTGCCCAGGACGTTCACGTCTTCGATACGACGATCGCGGGGAACCTGCGGCTCGCCCGCCCGGCGGCGAGCGAGGAGGAGCTCCGGGCTGCCCTCGGCGCGGCGGGGTTGCTCGCCTGGGTGGCGTCGTTGCCCGAGGGGCTGGACACGCCCGTCGGCGAGCACGGTGCTCGGTTGTCGGGCGGCCAGCGGCAACGACTGGCCCTGGCCCGGGCGCTCCTCGCCGATTGGCCCATCGTCATCTTCGATGAGCCGACCGAACACCTCGACGGGCCGACCGCGGCCCGCCTGACGGCCGACCTGCTCGCGGCCACGGCCGGTCGCACGGCGATCTTCATCACCCATCGGCCGGAGCTGATGGCGGCCATGGCGCCCGCCGTGACCCTCGACCTGGGAGGGGGCGGAGCGGCGCCGCCGGAGGGGGCCGCCCCGGACGCGGTTGCGCCTTGTTCGGAGGCAGGACGCCCTGCCGACGCAGCCGGGGCGCGCGACGGCGGGTCGCCGGCCACCGAGGCCTCGCCGGCGATCTAGCGGATCCGAGCGGTCGGCTCCAGGACGCGCCGGGCGGGCGGAGGAAGGCCGGGTCAGGCGCGGAACGCGCCGGCGTCCGCCTCCTGCAGGAGGCGCGGCCAGGCTGCCTCGACGGCCTCGACGAGCCAGGCTGGTTCCGGCGGGACCCCCGGCCGGGATGTCGATCGGCCAAGCCGGCGGTCGACGTGGGCGATGAGCTCGGCATCGTCGGCCTCGAAGGTTGGTCGGTCGAGGGTCGGGCCTCGATCGAGGGTCGACCAGAGGTCGAGGGACGGCCGCGAATCAGGGCGGGCGGGTCGGTTCGGCACGGTCGGTTCCTCCGCGGTAGGGGTGCGGTTCTCGCAACCGTGACGGTGCCGCAACGCACCGAGGTACCGACACGGCCGAGAAGTACCGGTGCCGGACCTGACCCCCGGTCCATCCAGCGCCCGGCGTGCGAGCCGCGCCGGCGGTTCCGGCCCGGCGATCTCCGGCCGGCCGCTCCGCTAGGATGGCGCTGCCCCTCGTGCGCGACCGCCTCGAGGACCCTGTTCGAGGAACGACGATGCCGAAGCGACCGACCCTCGCCCTCATCGCCCACGACGGCCGAAAGGCCGATCTCGTCGCCTGGGCGACCTTCAACCGGGGTCGCCTGGGCGAGTTCGACCTCGTCGCCACCGCCACGACCGGCTCGCTCCTTCGGGACAAGGTCGGGCTCGAGGTTCGATCGGTCCTCTCGGGGCCGCTCGGCGGCGACGCCCAGATCGCGGCGATGGTCGTCGAGCGGAAGATCCGGGCGGTCTTCTTCTTCGTCGACCCGCTGAGTGCCCATCCCCACGACCCCGACATCCGGACGGTCATGCGAGTCTGCAACGTTCATAACGTGCCGATCGCGACGAACGTCGCGGCAGCCGACCTCATGCTCTCGTCGCCGCTCCTCGAGGCTACCGCCGGACGAGAGGGGGCGCAGCCCGTATCGGCCCGGTGAGGCCCGCGTCGACCAGTGCCGCCTCGGCGATAATGGCGACGATGCCCCCTCCCTTCGACGTCCGCCGGCGGATCGGCCGACGGTCCGCCGCCGCGTTCACCTCCGCCATCGTCGGCTGGCTGGCGGCCGCCGGGGTCGCCTTCGGCCATGCCGACCTCGTCGACTCCACGCCCGCCGACGGGACGACGGTCCCGCCGCCGGGCGAGGTCGTCGCCACGTTCAGCGAGGCGATCGTCGGCGACGGCAGCGCCCTCGAGGTCCGTGACGCCGCCGGGGCGACGGTCGCGACCGGCGGGCTCGATCCGAACGACCCGGACCACGTGACGATGCGGGTCGCCCTGCCGGTCCTCGCGCCGGGCACGTACACGGTCCGCTGGACGACGGTGGCCGAAGACGGCGACGTCGAGCGGGGCACGTTCTCCTTCACCGTCGCCGTGGCGCCGAGCACCTCGCCGTCCCCGACCCCGACGCCGCTCCCGAGCCCGGTCGCGAGCGCGGCCCCCTCGGCGGGGGCGTCGGCCGCTCCGTCGCCGACGGCCGCACCGTCGCCGACGGCCGCACCGTCGCCGACGGCCGTACCGTCGCAACGTTCCGCACCCGCCCAGGACGGCGGGGCGGGGGATGCGACGGCCGTCGCGATCCCGATCGTGGCGGCCCTTGTCGTCGTCGGGCTCGCCGCGGCCTGGGTCCGTCGCCGACAACGTGGATGAGCGAGCCCGGACCGGAGTCGCCCGGCGCCGGGTCGGGTGGGTCCTTCGGGCGTTCCTCGTCGTCGCCGTCGGGGCGGTCGTCGTCGGCTGCGAGACCGGAACCGCGACGGCCCGGGGGGTCGTCGTCGCCGTCGACGCCCCGACTGCGACCGACGTCCGAGGCTTCACGCTCCGGACGGATGACGGCCGCCTCCTCACCTTCCGGGTCGGGCGGCTCGAGATCACGGGCGACGCCTTTCCGGCCGCCCACCTGCGCGAGCATCTGCGGACCCTCGTCCCCATCGTCGTCGCCTACCGGGTCGAGAACGGCGAGCTGGTCGCGATCCGCTTGGCCGACGCGCCACCATAGTCGTGCCCGTGCCGCCGTAGTCGTGCCCGTCCGTCATCGCTCAGCTGATCTTCGCGCCATGTTGCCGTCACCGCACCGTCATCGTGCCTCGGCTGCCCGAGCAGTCGCCCTCGCCCTCGTCCTGAGCGGCCTGGCGGCCCTCACCCCCGCCGTCGCCCTCGGCCACAGCCTCTCCGGCCGCTACGAATCGCCGCTCCCGCTCGCCGTCTACGTCGTCGGCGCAGCGATCGCCGTCGCGCTCTCCTTCGCCTTCGTCCTCGTCCGCGACGTCCGGTCGGGACCGCCGGCTCTCGGCGAGGCCGTGGTCGTCCCCCCGGCGGTCCGGCTCGGGCTCCGGGGCCTCGGCCTCGCCGGCTGGGGCTGGATCGTCGCCCAGGGGATCGCCGGCGGGGGAGGGGCGGCCGACGTCGGGTCCCTCTTCCTCTGGGTCTACGGCTGGGTCGGCCTGGCGATGATCTCGGCCCTCGGCGGTCCGCTTTGGGCCTGGCTGAACCCCTTCGCGACGCTCTATGACCTGGGCGCCCGGCTCCTTCGCCGGCTCGGCCTCCGGGGCGGCAGCCCGGCCCCGTATCCGGCCGGGCTCGCCGAGTGGCCTGCGGTCGCCGGGTTCGTCGTCTTCGTCTGGCTCGAGCTCGTCTTTACCGTCGCCGGCTCGGGTCGGCCCCTGGCCGTCGTCCTCGTCGTCTACACGGGGCTGACGCTCCTCGCCATGGCCCAGTGGGGCCGGGACGTCTGGCTCGCCCGGGGCGAGGTCTTCAGCGTCTGGTTCGGCCTCCTCGGGCGCCTCGCGCCGTGGGCCCTCGACGGCTCGCCGGCGACCGGCCGGCTGCGGCGCCAACCCCTGGGCGCCGGCCTCGCCCGCGGGTCGTGGACGCTGCCGCTCGTCGTCCTCGTCGCCGCCGCGACGGGCTCGATCCTCTACGACGGGCTCTCGCAGACCGAGCTCTGGTTCGAGCGCTTCGGGCTCCCGTCGACCGGTGGGGCGACGCTCCTCCTGCTCGGCTTCCTCGCCCTCGTGGCCGGGCTCGTCCTCGCCGTCGGGTCCCGGGTCGGCTGGGCCGCCATCGGCCCCGGGCTCCTCCCGATCGCGGTCGGCTACCTCGTCGCCCACTACCTGACGTACGTCCTGCTCGACGGCCAGCGGATCGTCATTGCCGTCTCGGACCCGCTCCAGCGCGGGTGGGACCTCTTCGGGACGGCCTTCTATGAGCCGTCGATCGCCTGGCTCCCGCCGAGCCTCGTGTGGACCGTCCAGCTCGTCGCCGTCGTCGGGGGTCACATGGTCGGTGCCTGGGCCGGCCACGTCGCCGCGGCCCGCTCGGCCGGAGCGACGTCGGCCCGGGAGCTGCGACTCCGGCAGATCCCGCTGGCGGCGCTCATGGTCCTCCTGACGGCGACGACGCTCTGGTCGCTCGGACAGGGGATCGTCGAGACGGGCGGCGGAGGTGCGGCGGCGGGCCCGACGGCCGGACCGACCGCGGGCGCCGCGGGCTTCGATCACGGCGGGTCGGGCGGCGCCTCGTAGGACCACTCGCTGCGCGTTCGCGGCCGCGGCCGCGGCTCCACCGGCCGGGGGAGCCGGCGCTGGGACGAAGGTACGGCTTGGCGCCCCCGCCCCGGACCCCTACGATCCGCTCCCGAAGTGGCCGATCCCTACCCCGTCCCACCCCCGAAGCACCGAACCACCGCAACCCCCGCAGACGTGCGCGAACGAGGCAAGAGCATGGCATCGATGACCGCCCGCGAGCTCCGCCGTGCTCGCGACTACAGCCGGCCCCGAGAGCTCGGACCGCTCCTGACCGCGAGCGAGGTCGCCGAGCTCCTCCACCTCCACGTCAACACCGTGAAGCGGCTGGGGGACCGCGGCGAGCTGCCGTTCTATCGGGTCTGCAAGCGGGGGGATCGTCGCTTCCGGCTCGAGGACGTCCTCGAGTTCCTGGCCCGGAACAAGTAGCGGTCCTCGTGGCCGCCGACGAGAGGGGGGACCAGGGCCGCCGGCCGCCGACCACGCCAGCCACGGCCTCCGAGCCCGCCAGCCACGGCTCGCTGGTTCTTCTCGTTTACTCGTCCGGAGAGTGAGCCGCCGAATCGGGTGCCGATTTTCCACTGTCCGCACCCCTTCGCCGAGCGTGGCCGAGCTCGCTGAGCGGCGCGCCTGGCCGCGGATCTTCCACGGTACCCGCCCGACGAGTAGATCGGCAAAACGGATCGCCGGCTTACTCGCCCGGCGAGTATTCGAGAAGTTCGGGGCCGTCGGCCGAGCCGCTCACTCGCGGTGCGAGTAGCGTGGAAAACGCACCGCCCTGCGGTCCGCCGGAGAACCCCCGGTCGAGCTGGCGCGGCGGCGATCCGTGTCCACCATCCGACCCGGGCACCGGCAACCGGGTGCCCGGCCGAGCCCGATCCAGCCGAGCCGGATCCGGCCGAGCCCGATCCAGCCGAGCCGCGCCGCGCGCCCTAGAGGCCAGCCGCCTCCGGGTGCGTCGGCAAGCTCGCGAGGGCTCGCTCGAAGATGGCGAGCGCCTCGGCCACCTCCTCCCGCGTCACGTCGAGGGGCGGAATGAAGCGGACGACGTTGTGGTCGCGGCCGCAGGAGAGGACGAGGAGCCCCTCGTCGAGACAGCGGGCGAGGAGGGCGTCGACGAGCGCCCCGTCGGGCTCCCGGGTCCGGCGGTCGCGGACGAACTCGACCCCGATCATGAGGCCGAGGCCCCGGACGTCGCCGATCCGCTCGTCGCTCGCCATGAGGCCCCGAAGGGCGTCCCGAAGCTCGGCGCCCCTCGCCGCCGCGTTCTCGACGAGCCGCTCCTCCCGGATCGTCTCGAGGACCGCGAGCCCGGCCGCGCAGGCGACCGGGTTGCCCCCGAAGGTCGTCCCGTGGGCACTCTTGCCCCACCGCTCCTGGAGCGCGCGGGTCGAGACGATCGCCGAGAGCGGAAGGCCGTTCGCGATCGCCTTCGCGAGGCAGACGACGTCGGGCACGATCCCCGCGTGCTCGAAGGCCCACATCCGACCCGTCCGCCCGAAGCCGGTCTGGACCTCGTCGACGACGAGGAGGATCCCGTGCTCGTCGGCGATCCGGCGGAGGCCGCGCAGGAAGGCCGGCGGGGCCGGCACGTAACCGCCCTCGCCCTGGACCGGCTCGATGAGGAAGGCGGCGACGGCATCGGGCGGGATCGTCGTCTCGAAGAGCCGCGCGACGGCGGCGAGGCAGGTTTCGACCGCCCGCTCCTCGTCGCCTCCGAAGTCGCGGTAGACGGCGGGGAAGGGGAGGAGGTGGACGCCGGGGAGGAACGGTTCGTAGCCGCGCCGGTAGAGGATGTTCGACGAGGTGACCGAGGCCGCCCCGAAGGTCCGACCGTGGAAGCCGCCCTGAAAGGCGACGATCCCCGGCCGCCCGGTCACCCGGCGGGCGAGCTTGAGGGCCCCCTCGATCGCCTCGGCACCGCTGTTGCCGAAGAAGACGGTGTCGAGGGGGGCCGGCATCTCGGCCGCGATCGCCGCGGCGAGGCGCACGACCGGCTCCGAATAGCCGATCGCCGCCGTCGGCCCGATGAGGCGGTCGACCTGGGCGTGGATCGCCGCGGTCACCTTCGGGTGCCGATGCCCGAGGGCGGTGACGGCGATCCCGTTCGCGAAGTCGAGGTAGGCGCGGCCGGCGGTGTCGTAGAGGCGGTGCCCCTCGCCGTGACTCCAGCTCACCTCGAAGTAGCGCCCGAGGACCGGCGAGAGGTGCGGCCGGGCGAGGGCGGCGAGGTCGAGGGCGGCGGTCTGGCTGACGGTCGGTCGTTCCATCGTGGGCTGGCCTCGCATCGGTGGGTCGTGGGCGATGGGCGGGCGCCGCGCGGCGCCGGGAGGTTGCGCCGCCGCGCCTGACGGGGGACACCCCGGCGAGGATACCGCGGCCCCCGGGGACGAGCGCGCCGGTCGCTCAAGTCGCGGTCGGATCGGGAACGGCCGACCCGGCCGGCCGCGCCCGTGCCACAATCGCGGCCATGATCGACTTCACGCTGACCGAAGAGAACCGCCTCGTCCAGCAGGCCGCCCGCGCCTTCACCGAGACCGAGATCCTGCCGTACATCCGCGAGTGGGACGCCCGGGGCGAAGTCCACCGCGAGGTCTTCGAGAAGATGGCCGAGCAGGGCTTCCTCGGGGCCCCGATCCCCGAACGGTACGGGGGCGCCGGGATGGACTACATCAGCTTCGCCCTTCTCTGCGAGGAGCTCGAGCGGGCCGACACCGCCTTTCGGGTCGTCCAGAGCGTCCACGTCGCGCTCAACTCCCTCGCCCTCCTCCAATGGGGGACCGAGGAACAGCGACAGCGCTGGCTCGTGCCCCAGGCCCGGGGCGAGAAGCTCGCCACCTTCGCCCTCACGGAGCCGGGCGTCGGGACGGACGCGGCGAACCTCGCGACGACGGCCCGCCGCGAGGGGGCCGGCTATCGGCTGAACGGCCAGAAGATCTGGATCAGCCTCGCCGACCTCGCCGACCACTTCCTCGTCTTCGCGACCGTCGACCGCTCGAAGGGCTGGCGGGGGATCTGCGCCTTCGTCCTCGAGCGGGGGATGCCGGGCCTCTCGACCGGGACGATCCACGGCAAGATGGGGATCCGGGCCGGGAACACCGGGCTCATCAACCTCGACGACGTCTTCGTCCCCGAAGAGAACCGGATCGGCGAGGAGGGCGAGGGCTTCCTCGTCGCGATGAGCGCCATCGACCAGGGCCGCTACACGGTGGCGGCGGGCGCCGTCGGCCTCGCCCAGGCCTGCCTCGATGCCTCGGTGAAGTATGCCCGGGAGCGGCGGACGTTCGGCGAGGAGATCGGCCGCCACCAGCTCGTCAAGGAGATGATCGCCCGGATGGTGGCCGGGATCGAGGCGGGTCGGCTCCTGGTCTGGCGGGCCGGCTGGCTGAAGAACCGGGGCCGCCGGACGACCCGCGAGACGTCCCTCGCCAAATGGTACGCGACCGAGCACGCCGTCCAGTGCGCCCTCGACGCGATCCAGATCCACGGCGCCTACGGCTACAGCAACGAGTACCCGGTGGAGCGGTACCTGCGGAACGCGAAGGCGGCCGTCATCTACGAGGGGACGAGCCAGCTCCACACCCTCATCGCCGCCGACTACGCCCTCGGCTACCGGGAGGATCGGCCGCTCCGCTGCGAGCCGTGGCCGGCTCAGGGGTTCGAGAAGTCGTCGTAGCGGGCCGAGCCCGAACTGCCGGCGGTACCGAACCGCCTCGCGGGGAACAGGTCACGGGCGGCCCGGCTCCTCCCGGCGGAGCCCGCAGAAGCGCCCGAAGTCCGCGTCGAAGGAGACGAGGGCCGCGTCGTGTTAGGAAGACGGCCGCGAGGAGGGCGTCGTTCACGAGGTTCGCCGCGGTCCCAGTCTCGGCGAGGAGGCCCGCCAGGGGGTCGAGGTGCCGCGCCGACGGAACGACGAGGACGGCCGGCGGCTGGGCGAGCCAGTCGCGGATCGTGTCGACCGCGTCGCCAACCTCGAGGGGCCGGGGAAAGACGGCAGGGTGGGTCGACAGGCGGAGGAAGGCGAGAACCGCGCGCCAGGCGAGCCCCACCGTCTCCCGTCCGGTGAGGGCAGCCTCGAGCCAGCTCCGTCCCGCCTCGTGGCGGGGAGAAGCCTCGTTGACGGCGCGGAGGAGCACGTTCGCGTCGACGATCCGCATCGGTCCGGTCTCCAGGTCCGCCACCGGCGGGTGCCGAGGGCTCCCGGATGCGGCGCGCCGGTCACCCCTACTTCCGCTCGGCGAGCTTGCGGAGGAGCTCCTCCTCGAGGTCGGCCGCGAGGCGGAGCGCCTTGTCGATCGGCAGCCTCGGCAGGCCCAGGTCGAACGTTCGGGTCCGGAACTCGGGCGACCCACCGGGTCGCCGGTTAGCTGCCCGGATCGCCTCGTTCAGTGCGGCCTTGAAGGTGCGCGTCAAACCAATAGTCACGAGTACATCAACGGCCTTGACAACAGAGAGAGAGAGAGAGAGAGAGTAGAGTACAGACAGCTTCGCGGCCATTGCTGTAGCTCAGACGAGGAGATGGGAGGTGTCTCGAACTCAACGATTTGTGCTGGCCGTCGCGGCTGCGCTTTCCTTGGCTGCAGCCACAGTCGGGGCTGTTACTGCGGTAGATGACGCGGCCTACGACCTGAACTGCAGCTCGGGTCGGATATGCATTTACAAGGACGCCAACCTCAAGGGCTCACTGGCGGCGACATGTGGGTCGTGCAACGACGCAGACTATACAAACGACGACTATCCGAACTATGCTGGTGGGCTAAACGACACGATGTCGTCGGCCATCAACTACCGCGCGAGTGGCAAAGTTCTCTGGTATCCGGATGTCTTCTACAGTGGCATCCCATTTTGTCTGGACGCCCGCGTAGCCGCCCTCTATGTTGGGGGCTCGTTCAACGACAGAGCCAGTTCGCACCTGACTACGAGCGGAACCTGCTGAATCCCTGAGCAGCGGGCGGTGCACCCTATAACCGCCGGAGTGTTATGGAGTCAGGTGCCCGCAAGTTGGGTGGAAGAGGCCGTCGGCTCATTCCCTGGGTCGTGGCTGTGATGCCGTTGCCGGTTGCGATCGTGGTCCAAGCTACGGTGGCGACGTCCGACAAGCTTCCGGCAGATGACCGGCGGCTCAGCGGCGCGATTCAAGAGAGCGTGGCGCAGGACGGGTGCACTCCTCCAGACGTGGCGCTCCGGGTGCTGGGGAAACTTCTCGCTTCCGAGCAGTACTCTGGCTGGACCCTCCGGATGTTGGCCGGCGCTAAGGCAAGCCGCTGCGTCTCAGTGGCCGTGGACGCTCGCAACGGATGGGTGCTGCTGGTTCCGGGATCGGACCCCGAACTCTCAGCCGAGCTGTCGGAGCTTCGGAAGTACGCCCTTCACGAGTGCCTATCCAGGGAGCAACTCGTCGCTCGGGTGCGCGCGATTGCAGCGCGCCATGCGCTCGGTGAGTTTGACGTCCGCGATGGCGGTCCCATTACCATTCCGACTGAGGACGGCGTCCTGTCGCGCGCCGAGCAGCAGACGGCGCTCGAGCACTATGCCGAGGGGTGCTACCTGTACTCTAGCCTGACGTGGGCGGCAAGCGGCAAGCCCGTGTTCGTATTGGCAGGTCGGCTCAAGCTCGATGCGAGTTCATCGCCTCCATGAGGACGGTTCGACCCGCGGCTGATGAGGGGCCGTATCTGGAGGTGCGAGGCTATGGCCGGCAGTACCGGCGCGGCCGGTGGGCGGTCCGCGACCTCTCCTTCCTGGTCCCCGACGACGGGATCACTGCCCTCATCGGACCGAACGGGGCCGGCAAGTCGACGCTCCTCCGCGCCTGCGTCGGCTTCGAGCCGGCCGACGAGGGCACCATCCTCCTGCGGGGCGTCCGCCTCGATCGGCGTCACCGGCACATCCTTCACACCGTTGCGTACGTCCCCCAGGAG
>JBHOQO010000003.1:0-31667 GCA_042408925.1 Chloroflexota bacterium
GGCCGCGGGGCCGCTCGACCCCAGCGCTGCTCGAGGGAGACGAGGACGTCGGCGACGGCGGACGGGAGGGAGGACATGCCGTCATTATTCGAACATCTGTTCTATCTGTCAAGGGCCCGGCGCCCGGTCGTACGCACCCGAACGTCCGTGCCGGCGGCTGCCGGCCCGCTCCCGCGCCCGGTCGCGGGCGCGTGCACCCGGTGCACATTCTGGAGGCCCGGTCGGCCCCCGAGGCGGCCGGCCTGTCGGTTCTGTGCATGGGGGGCACGCGGTCGGCAGGCCGGCAGCGGGCGAGCGGCCGGGATGTCGGATTCGTGTCGGGGGTGCACGCGGACGGGGGGTGCCGGGGCCCGGGGACGCGACGATGTGCACCCCGTGCACGCCGCTGCCGGAACCGTGCACCGGGTGCACAGGATCGGCGGGTGGGCCCGGTCGACGTCGTCCCGCCGCGACACCGAGCGGCTCGGCGAGCTCCTTGCCGGCTGGGCAGCCGGCGAACCGACGCGGGATCGGGAACCGACCGGCTCGTCCCCCCTCGCCGGGATGCTTCCCGCCCGGTACCGGCACCGCTCCGTCAGTGCGGCAGGCCGATGAGGACCATCCCGGCCCCGATCCCGGCGAGGCCGAGCCACTGGATCGGCCGGAGCCGCTCCCGCAGGAAGCCGACCGCCACGACGACCGCGACCGCGGGGCCGAAGGAGCTCGCCAGCCCGACGAGCCAGACCGGGGCGAACTCGATCCCGATGGCGAAGACGACGAAGCCGAGGGCGTCGACGAGGCCGGCGACCGCCGCGGCGGCGATCCCCCGCCCGTCCGTCCGTCCGTCCCGCGAGCTCGAGCCGTCCGAACGGGCGAGGGCGGCCCGGAGGAGCGGCCCGAGCCGGGCGGTCTCGCGGCGGCTCGCGTAGCCGTAGACGAGGAGGGAGGTGGTGCTGTTCGCCAGTCGCGAGACGAGGATGACCGGCAGCCAGCCGACGGTCCGGATCGGCCCGGCGAGGCCGACCGAGACGAAGGCCCAGATGGTGAGCGAGACGACGGCGAGGAGCACGCCGGGGCCGAAGAGCCGGGCCCGTCGGACGCCGCCGGTGAAGACGACGCCGGTCAGGACGACGCCGATGGTGGCGAGGGCGGCCCCGAGCCACTGCTCGGGAACGAGGGTCTCGCCCCGCAGGAGGACGGCGAGGACGACGGTCATCCCGCCGTACGCGCCGACGACCGGGCTGACGACGGCGACCGGCCCGATCCGCAGGGCGGTGAAGTGGGTGAGGTAGGCAAGGGAGGAGAGGAAGCCGAGGGCCGCCGAGAGGACGACGGTGTCGGGGCGGAAGACGAGCCGGGCCGGCTCGAGGAGCGCCACGACGAGGAGGAAGGCGAGGCTCGCCAGCTGGGCGACGACGAGGACGGCGAGGCTGCCGATCCGCCGACCGGCGAGGGCGCTCGTGACGTCGGTGAGTCCCCAGGCGAGCGCCGCCCCGAGGCCGTTCAGGAGTCCAGCCGGCATCGGCGCCAGTCTACGGCCGGGCGGGTCCGGCCACCCGGGCCGGCGCAGCCGGCGCGACGGCCGATCGGGGCAGGGACGGCGCCGGCCACGAGGCGATCTGGCAGGGTCGGGAGCAGGCAGCCGCCGGCACTCCGGAGCAACCTACGCTCCGGAGCCGCCGAGGCTCCGGAGCCGCCTTGTGACCGCGTGCTACACTTTCGCGCTGGTCGCGATGCCCGAGCGCTCGCGTCCGTCGGTGGGGATGTAGCTCAGCTGGGAGAGCACCGCGTTCGCATCGCGGGGGTCAGGGGTTCGAGTCCCCTCATCTCCACCAGTCTCTGCGCCGGACCGTGGGTCGGTTGGGCAGGTGGTGAGCCCAAGGGTCTGTAAAACCCTCGCCTCTGGCTGTGGAGGTTCGATTCCTCCCCGGCCCACCAGACGCTCCGGAACGTCCTCCTCCTGATCCTCTTCCCTGATCCGCGGCCGGCCGAACCCCGCCTCCCAGCCGGTGTTCTCACCGAACGGGTGCGAGCCGAGCCGGATCCTCGAAGGCCGTGTGGAGCTCCAGAGCGTGGTCGCGGAGCCAGCGCCGCCAGACGGCGTGGTCCGGTCGGCGCGACGCGACGAGCGACCAGAAGGCCGGGCCGTGGCCGAAGACCCGCAGGTGGGCGAGCTCGTGGACGACGACCGTCTCGAGGGCTTCCGGCGGGGCGAGGACGAGCCGCCACGAGAATGAGAGGCGGCCCTGCCGCGAGGCACTCCCCCAGCGGGTTCGGGGATCCCGGATCGCGATCGCCCGGGGCGTCACGATGAGGGCCGAGCGGTGGTCCTCGACGGCGCCTTCGATGGCGCGGCGCGCCTCCGAGCGACACCAGTCGCGAAGGATGTCGGCCGGCCTCCGGCGATCCGCAGCCGAGACCCGGACCCGGAGGGTCCCGCCGTCCGCACCCTCGCCGGCGGGCTCGGGCTCGACCTCGATCGTCGTTCGGGGAGCGTCGCCCGCTTCGATCCGGAGGCGGTGCAACGTCCCGCGGAAGCGGAGGAGGCCGCCGTCGCGGACGACGCCTCGCTCGCCGACGGCGGCCAGCAAAGCGTGCCGCCGGGCGAGGTGGCGCCGGAGCCAGGCCTCGCGGTCCCGGAGAAACGTCTCGACGAGGGGGTCGGGGTTAGCCCAGCCCCGACGGCTCGGGGGCGGGACGCTGACGACGAGCCCGAGGCGCGGGTCGATCGTCGCCCGGAGGCCGCGAGCCCGCGGCGACGGGCGGAGGAGATACGGGATCGGACCGCCGGCCAGGTCCGCGACCCGGTGTGCTGCTTCGAGTGCCATGGCGGACATCGTGCCATCGACGGCTCGGCTCGGTTCGGTCTCGCTCGGCTCGACGACCTCGATCACCCTGGCCCGCGATCCCTCGGTGCGCTACAGTCCCGGCGATGAACGGCCTCGGAACGGCCGGGCGCGCCCCTCCGGCTCCGACGGCCCGCCAAGGAGACGACCGTGATCAACCCCCTCCTCTCCCTCGAGCTCTTCCACCTCCACGGCGACCGGCGCGAACGGATGGAGCGGCGAGCGCACCACAGCCCCGTCGACCACGACGTCGAGCGGGCCCTCGCGGCAGGCGCCGAGCTCTACGCCTGCCCGGGCTGCGACGAGCTCGTCCTCGTCACCGTCAGCGAGATCGTCCCCGGCCGCCCCGAGCCGCCTCGAGCCGTAGGTCGCCACCGCCGGCGACCCCGACGGAGTGACGGCGACCTCGACGGAGCGGGATCGTGCGCTATACTCTCGCATCCGGCGTGGGGCTATAGCTCAGCTGGGAGAGCGTCTGAATGGCATTCAGAAGGTCCGGGGTTCGAATCCCCGTAGCTCCACCAACGCCCTGATCGCGCCGACCCATCGACCCCTCGCCGGTTCGGCGGGGGGTTCTTCGTAGGGCGATCCCGTCGAGACCATACGGTTCGGGGTGAAAGGCAGCCCATCGCCGTGACGACGATCCGCGACCGAATCCGCATCGAGCGCTACGACCCGGCCGAGATCGAGCCGCGCTGGCAGGCCCGCTGGGCCGAGCTCGGCCTCTACCGGACCGACCTCGCCGACACGAGCCGCCCGAAGTACTACCTCCTGACCATGTACCCGTATCCGTCGGGCGACCTCCACATCGGGCACTGGTACATCAAGACCCCCACCGACGCCCTCGCCCGCTTCCGGCGGATGCATGGCTACAACGTCTTCTTCCCGATCGGCTTCGATGCCTTCGGGCTGCCGGCCGAGAACGCCGCCATCCGCTCGGGGATCCACCCGGCCGAGTGGACCATGCGGAACATCGAGAACATGCGGCGCCAGCTCCGAAGCATGGGGGCGACCTTCGACTGGGACCACGAGGTCGTGACCTGCGATCCGGCCTATTACCGCTGGAACCAGTGGTTCTTCCTCCGCTTCTACGAGGCCGGCCTCGCCTACCGGGCGATGGCGGCCGTCGACTGGTGCCCGAACGACGGGACCCTCGCCCGGGAGCAGGTGGAGGGGGCCGAGCGGCGCTGCTGGCGCTGCGGCGCGCGGGTCGAGAAGCGCGACCTCGAGCAGTGGTTCCTCCGGATCACCAAGTACGCCGACGAGCTCCTCGACTTCTCGGGGATCGACTGGCCGGAGCCGATCCGGGTCATGCAGACGAACTGGATCGGCCGCTCCGAGGGCGCCGAGATCGTCTTCGAGACGGCCCCGGCCGACCACCATCCAGGCGGCGACGCGATCACGGTCTTTACGACCCGACCCGACACGCTCTTCGGGGCGACGTTCATGGTCCTCGCCCCCGAGCACCCGCTCGTCGCCGAGATCACCGCGCCCGAGCGGCGGAGTGAGGTCGAGGCCTACGTCGCCCGAGCCCGAGCCGAGACGGAGATCGAGCGGCTCTCGACGGAGCGGGAGAAGACGGGCGTCCCGATCGGGGCCGACGCCATCAACCCGGCGACCGGCGAGCGGATCCCGATCTTCATCGCCGACTACGTCCTCCTCGGCTACGGGACCGGGGCGATCATGGGCGTCCCCGCCCACGACGAGCGCGACTTTGCCTTCGCCGTGCGGTACGGGCTGCCGATCCGGCGGGTCGTGGCGGCCCCGGGGATGGAGGACGCTCCCCTGACCGAGGCGTTCGTCGCCCACGGCGGCGACGAGCGGCTCGTGAACTCGGGGCGCTTCAGCGGCCTGCCGGCCGACGAGGGAGGCCGGGCCATCGTCGCTTGGCTTGGCGAGACGGGGCGGGCACGGCCGGCGGTGACGTACCGGCTCCGGGACTGGCTCATCAGCCGCCAGCGCTACTGGGGGACCCCGATCCCGATCATCTACTGCGAGCGCGACGGGATCGTCCCGGTCCCCGACGCCGATCTCCCGGTCCTCCTCCCCGAGCAGGTCGACTACCGGGGCCGGGGCGACAACCCGTTGAAGCGCGACCCGACCTTCCTGGCGGTCGACTGCCCGCGCTGCGGCGGGCCGGCCCGGCGCGAGACGGACACGATGGACACGTTCATCGATTCGTCCTGGTACTGGTACCGCTATCTCTCGCCGCAGAAGACGGACGGGCCGCTCGATCGGGCCCTCGTCGACCGCTGGTGCCCGGTCGACCAGTACACCGGCGGCGCCGAGCACGCCGTCATGCACCTCCTCTACGCCCGCTTCTTCACGAAGGCCCTCGCCGATCTGGGGCTCGTCGGCGAGCGGGAGCCCTTCAAGCGGCTCTTCAACCAGGGCCAGATCCTCGGCGCCGACGGGGAGCGGATGAGCAAGAGCCGGGGCAACGTCGAGGATCCCGACGACTACGTGGCCCGCTACGGCGCCGACACGGTCCGGCTCTTCCTCATGTTCATGGGGCCGTGGGACCAGGGCGGCCCCTGGAGCCCGACCGGGATCGAGGGCGTCCATCGATTCCTCCGCCGGGTCTGGACGCTCGTCCTCGATCCGGGCGGGGTGGAGGCGGGCGACCCCGACGCCGGTCGGCTGCCGGCCGGCGAGGACGAAGGGACCGCGGCGGCGAAGCTCCGCCGGGCGGCCCACCGGACCCTTCGAGATGTGACCGCCGACTACGAGGCGTTCCGCTTCAACACGATGGTCGCCAAGCTCATGGAGCTGACGAACACGCTCTTCCGGTACCGGGGCACGGTCGTCGCCGGGGGCCCGGCCTGGAACGAGGCGGTCGATCTCCTGCTCCTCATGCTTGCCCCGGCGGCCCCGCACATCGCCGAGGAGCTCTGGAGCCGACGGCTCGCCGATCGCGGCGAGCCGTGGCGCTCGATCCACACCGAGCGCTGGCCGGCGGTCGACGAGGCGGCCGCAGCCGAGGAGACGCGGGAAGTGCCGATCCAGGTGAACGGCAAGCTCCGGGACCGGGTCGTCGTGCCGGTCGGGATCTCGCGCGAGGAGCTCGAGGCGCTCGTGCTCGCCCGGCCGAAGATCGCGGCGATCCTCGGCGACCGCCGGCCGGAGCGGATCATTCACGCCGGGAACGGCCGCCTCGTCAACGTCGTCGTCCGGGGCTAGGCCGGCCGGGGTCGCCGGGCCGGCGGGCCAACCGGGCGGGACTCCGGATGGGTGGACCCGGCTCGAAGCCCGCCTGACCCGAGCCGCGCCGCGGATCGGCACCGTCCCGGGCCCCGCCGTGACGCCGTAGCTTGACAATTCGACGAGCCGCGTCGCTCGGGGCCGGCCGTGACGCCGTAGCTTGACAATTCGACGAGCCGCGTCGCTCGGGGCCGGCCGTGACGCCGTAGCTTGACAATTCGACGAGCCGCGTCGTCCCGGGCCCCGCCGTGACGGCCCAGCTTGACGTTTGGAGGACCCTGGTCGGCCGGCCGCCCGCGGTGACGGCGTGGCTGGACAGTTCGCGGGTGCGGGTGGCGGGGCGGTCGTCCGTGACGGCGTGGCTGGACAGTTCGCGCATCGAGGCGGATGAGCGGTCGTCCGTGACGGCGTGGCTGGACAGTTCGCGCATCGAGGCGGATGAGCGGTCGTCCGTGACGGCGTGGCTGGACAGTTCGCGCATCGAGGCGGATGAGCGGTCGTCCGTCACGGCGTGGCTGGACAGTTCGCGGGTGCGGGTGGCGCAGCGGGTCGAGATGTCCAGCTACGGCGTCATCCTGGGCACCCCACTGGCCCTGGCGTGCGAGATGTCCAGCTACGGCGTCATCCTGGGCACGCCACCGGCGGGCACGGGTGAGATGTCCAGCTACGGCGTCATCCTGGGCACCCCACTGGCCCTGGCGTGCGAGATGTCCGGCTACGGCGTCATCCTGGGCACGCCACCGGCGGGCACGGGCGAGATGTCCGGCTACGGCGTCATCCTGGGCACGCCACCGGCGGGCACGGGTGAGATGTCCAGCTACGGCGTCACGGTCGGCGGCGCGGCCCTCAGAGACCCGAACGCGCGGCACCAGCCACCGGGGGACCCTACCTCGACAGCTGGAGCTCGGCGCGGAGCGTCCCGTCGCCCGGCCGCTCCTCGATACGGAAGCCGACCCGCTCGGCGATCCGCCGCATCCCGACGTTGTCGCCGAGCATCTCGGCACAGATCCGCTCCAGCCCCTCGGCCCGGGCGATCTCGACCAGCCGCCGCAACAACTCGGTCCCGATCCCCCGCCGCTGCCAGCGGTCGGCGACGAGGATCGCGAACTCGGCGGCCGGCACCGCATGCGCCTTGGACAGCCGCCCGACAGCCGCGATCTCCGACTCGCCCGTCGCCGGGTCGCGGCGCTCGGCGACGAGGGCGATCTCGCGGTCGTAATCGTTGAAGCAGATCCGGACGAGCCGGTCGTGGGCGATCCGTTCGGTCAGCCCGAGGTGGGCGAAGTAGCGGGCGTAGACCGTCTCCTCCGAGAGGGCCTGATGGAAGCGAACCATCGCCGGCTCGTCCTCGGGCCGGATCGGGCGGAGGACGAGCTCGGTCCCGTCGGCGGCCGTCCACGTCCCGACGTACTGTCGCGGATACGGTCGGATCGCCAGGCGCGGCAGCTCCGCCTCGGTCACACCCGGATCGTGAAGGACGATCCGGGCGTCGAGAGCGATCAGCCGCTCGGGTGAGGCGAGGAGCGGGTTGATGTCGATCTCCCGGATCCAGCGCTGCTCGACGACGAGGAGGCTGAAGCGGACGAGGAGCTCCTCGAGGGCCGCCTGATCGATCGGCCGCCGGCCGCGGATCCCGGCGAAGGCCTTGGAGATCGTCGTTCGCTCGATCATCCGGCGGGCGAGGGTCGTGTTGAGCGGCGGCAGGCCGAGGCTTCGATCCCGGAAGAGCTCGACGAGCTGGCCGCCCATCCCGAAGAGGAGGACCGGCCCGAACTGGTCGTCGATGGACGAGCCGAGGATGAGCTCGTAGCCGGTGTAGTTGATCATCGGCTGGACCGTCACGCCCTCGAAGTGCTCCCGGCCTCGGCGCTCGGTCACCGCCGCCTCGATCTGCCGGTACGCAGCCCGGACCGCGGCGGCATCCTGGAGGTTGAGGACGACCCCGCCGACGTCGGTCTTGTGGGTGATCGTGTGGCTGTAGAGCTTGACGACGACCGGGTAGCCGATCGCCTCGGCCGCGGCAACCGCCTCCTCCTCGGTCCGGGCGACCCGGGTCTCGGTGATCGGGATCCCGTAGGCCGAGAGGACCGCCTTCGACTCGACCTCGGTAAGGAGCGTCCGCCCCTCCGCCCGCGCCGACTCGACGACGGCCGCCGCCCGGGCCCGATCGACGACCCGCTCCTCGTCGGCCGGGAGCGAGGGGGTCTCGTAGAGGGCCCGGAGGTCCTGGGCCGAACGCCACAGGTAGTTGAACATCTCGACCGCCGTGTCGGGGTAGTCGAAGGTCGGGATCCCGGCCCGGCGGAGGATGTTCGCCCCGGTCTCCACCTCGGCGCCGCCCATCCAGGAGGCGAGGACCGGCTTGGCGTCGATCCGAGCGTAGGCCGTCAGCGCCTCGGCCGTCCGGGTCGGGTCGGTCATCGCCTGGGGCGTGAGGATGACGAGGAGGCCGTCGGAGCCGGGATCGCGGGCGGCGATCTCGAGGGCCTTCGCGTACCGCTCGGGCGGCGCGTCGCCGATGATGTCGATCGGGTTGTTGTGGCTCCAGGTCGGCGGCAAGACCGCGTCGAGGGCGGCCATCGTCTCCGGGGCGAGCTCGGCGAGGCGGCCGCCGCCGGCGACGAGGGCGTCGGTGGCGATGACGCCGGGGCCGCCGGCGTTCGTCACGATCGTCAAGCGCGGCCCGGCCGGGCGCGGCTGCTTGGCGAGGACCTCGGCCATGCCGAAGAGGTCGCTGATCCGATCGACCCGGAGGACGCCGACGCGGCGGAAGGCGGCGGCGAGGACCTCGTCCGAGCCGGTCAGCGAGCCGGTGTGGGAGGCCGCGGCCCGGGCGGCCTCGGCGGTCCGACCCGGCTTGATGACGATGATCGGCTTCGTGAGGGCGACCTCCCGGGCGGCCGACAGGAAGGAGCGGGCATCGCCGATGGTCTCCATGTAGATGACGATGCTCTCGGTGTTCGGGTCGTCGCCGAGGTAGTAGATGACGTCGCCCCAGCCGACGTCGAGCATCGAACCGAGGGAGACGACGGAGCTGAAGCCGACCCCTTCGCGGGCGCTCCAGTCGAGGACGGCGGTCAGGAGGGCGCCCGACTGGCTGACGAAGCCGACCGAGCCGGCCTTCGCCATCCCGGCGGCGAAGGTCGCGTTCAGCCCCGAGATCGGGTTCATGACCCCGAGGCAGTTCGGGCCGACGACCCGGATCCGGGCCCGCCGGGCGATCTCAAGGACTCGCTCCTCGAGGGCGGCGCCGGCGGGGCCGATCTCCTTGAAGCCGGCGGAGATGATGATGACGCCCCGGACGCCGACGGCGGCGCACTCCTCCATGAGGCCGGGGGCCGTCTCGGCGGGGGTGACGATGACGGCGAGATCGATGGGGTCGGGGACGGCCGCGAGATTCGGGTAGGCCTTGACGCCGAGGACGCTCGAGCGCTTCGGGTTGACCGGGAAGACGGTGCCGCCGAAGGGGCTCGAGATCAGGTTCCAGAGGACGGTCCGGCCGACGCTGCCGTCCTTTTCAGTCGCCCCGACGACGGCGACCGAGCGGGGTCGAAAGATCGGGTCGAGGGGATGGCGGCCGAGGCGGTAGACGTCGGAGGCGCGGTCTTCGGCGCGCCGGGGCAGGATCGTCATCGTCGGGCTGATCATCGCAGGATTCCTCGTCGCTCGGGCGAGCCGCGGTCGCTTCTCGGGGGCAGGGTTCGATGGCTCGGGGCCGGCCGGGACCCCCGCGATGCCCGGTGGGCCGTCCCCATTGGAGCGCGGTTCCCCGCCCAAGGTGAGGGGGAGATGGCCCGTTGTCGACGGCCGCCCGGCCCGTTCCCGACGGTCCGCCTGGCGCCGGTAGAACGGGACCCCGTCGGTATCCTGGAAGGCATGGAACAGATCAAGTTCGGCGCCCTCTGCTGGAACCAGTACACCGACTGGCCGAGCCTCCGCGAGGCCGGCATCCGGGCCGACCGGCTCGGCTACGACACCCTCTGGACCTGGGACCACCTCTACCCGATCGTCGGCGATTCGCGGGGCCCGATCCTCGAGGGCTGGCTCGTCCTCGCCGGCTGGGCGGCGGCGACGGAACGGGTCCGGATCGGGCTCATGGTCGGGGCGAACACGTTCCGAAACCCGGCCCTCGTCGCGAAGATGGCGACGACCCTCGACCACCTCTCCGGCGGCCGGGCGATCCTCGGGATCGGGGCGGCCTGGTTCGAGGAGGAGCATGTCGGCTTCGGGATCGATTTCGGGTCCGGCCCTCCGGAGCGGCTCCGCTGGCTCGGCGAGGCCCTCCCGATCATGCGCGGCATGCTCGACGGGACCGAGCCGACGGCGACCGGACCGCGGTATCGGAGCCGGGCGACCCGGAACCTCCCGCCGCCGATCCAGCGCCACCTGCCGATCTGCGTCGGGGGCGGCGGGGAGCGGGTGACCCTCAAGCTCGTCGCCCGCTGGGCGGACATGAACAACGTCGGGGGCGGGATCGAGAGCGTTCGGCGCAAGGAGGCGATCCTCCGCCAGCACTGCGAGGCGGTCGGCCGCGACCATCGGGAGATCGAGCGGACGACCGGGATCGGGGTCGTCGTCATCCGGGACAGCCGGGCCGAGGCGGAGCGGGTCTTCCGCTCGCTCTTCGACCACAACGGCCGGGGCCGGTTGTGGGAGAACCAGCCGGTGGGGACGCCGGAGGACGTGGCCGAGATGCTGGCGCCGTACCTGGAGATCGGGTACCGCCATTTTGTCGCCGGCTTCCCCGCGCCCTACGACGAGGAGTCGATGGTCCGGCTCGTGTCGGAGGTCAAGCCGCGGCTCGAGCGGGGCGGCTGAGCGGATGGGGCTTGCGGGGCGGCCGAGCGGCTGGCGTCGGGCGGCCCCGCGACCGACGGACCAAGGTGGCGGCGACCGTCCGGCGCGCCGACGGCGAAGGTCGCGTACCCTGCCCGGATCGAGCCGTCCGCGGGACGGAGCCGAACGAGGGCAGCACGATGCGACGATTGGCGGCGGTCTCGCCACGGGCGGGCCGGATCGACATCTTCTGGGTCGACGCCGACGGGGCGCTCTGGCACCGGGTCGGCGACAGCGACACCTGGTCGGACCCCGAGGCCCTCGGTGGGACCCTGGCCTCGGGGCCGGCGGTCACGGCGTGGGCGCCCGACGAGCTCGAGGTCTTCGCCGTCTTCCCCGACGGCGAGCTGTGGGACCGCTACTGGGACGGCGCGGCATGGCATCCGTGGGAGAGTCTCGGCGGCGACCTCGATCCGGCGGGACAGCCGGCGGCGTCGTCCGCGGGACCCGACCGGATCGACGTCGTCGCGCCGGGGCGCGACGGGCGGATCTGGCATCGGTACTGGGACGGGACGCGCTGGGTTCCCTGGGAGCAGCTCTGACGTGCGGCCCGGATCGGCGGCGACCCGTCGTGACGCCGGCGCCGATAAGTCCGGAATAAGCACCGCCCGATAGCCTCCGCCCCAGACGTCCGCCCGCAGCGGTCGTGCCCCCGCCGCGGTCGGACGTCGATCGTGTCTCGTTCTTTCGATGCCCCTCCGCCGGGGGCCCGTTCCCGCCGGGAGGGTGCCATGATCGACCGCGACGGAGCACCGCCGTGGCGCGTCCTCGAGCACCCGGCGCGCGGCGCCCGCTCCGACCGGGCGGACCTCGGCGTCGGGTCGGACGCGACCTCCCGACCGACCGACGGCGGCGGAGTGGACCACCGGCTCGTCGCCGTCGGGGTCGTCGTCGCGTCCCTCCTCGCCGCGGGCGCGTTCGTCGTCGCCGGGGCGCCGGAGCCGTCGGTCCGCGTCGAGACGGCGGGGTCGGGCTCGACCGCGACGGCCTCGGCCGTGCCGGGCGGTTCGGCCGACGAGATCGTCGTCGACGTCGGCGGGGCGGTGCGCCGACCCGGCATCGTCCGCCTCCCGGCCGGGAGCCGGGTCGCCGACGCGATCGCGGCGGCCGGCGGCTTCGGACCCCGGGTCGACGGCGAGCGGGTCGAACGGGAGCTCAACCTCGCCGCCCGGCTCGCCGACGGCGACCACCTCCACGTGCCCTCGCGGGACGACCCGCCTGTCAGCCCGACCGGCGGCGCACCGGCGAGCGGCCGGCCGGGATCCTCGGGCGCGACGAGCCTCCTCGATCTCAATTCGGCGACCGCAGCCGAGCTCGAGGCGTTGCCGGGCATCGGACCGGTGACGGCGGCGAAGATCGTTGCGGCCCGCGAGGAGGCCCGGTTCGCCTCCGTCGACGACCTTCGGACCCGGAAGCTCGTCGGTCAGGCCACCTTCGAGAAGATCCGGGACCTCGTCACGGTCCGCTGAGCCGACGGCCGTGCCTCGGATCGGCTGGCTCGCCGTCGGCGTCGCTGCCGCCGCCCTCGCCATCGGTTCCCTCGACGTCGGAGGCGGCCCGGCGATGGTCTTCGGCGGGACCGCCCTCGTCATGGCAGGAGTCGTCTCGGGCTCCAGGCCGGCCAGGGTCCGGCCCGGCGGGTTCGTGCTCCTCGGGGCCGGCATCCTCCTCCTGCGGGTCGGCGTCGCCGGCGGGCCCGCGCCGACCGGCACGCCCGACCCCGGCGGACCGTGGATCGGGATCGTCGAGGGCCTCGACCCGCCGCGGGACGGGCGGCAGCGGGCCGTGCTGCGACTCGATCCGGCCTCCACGCGGGTCCTCGCCGATGTCCCGCCGGAGCCCCGTCTCGCCCCCGGCGACATCGTCGAGGTCGAGGGTCGCCTGCGGCCGCCTCCGGAGGGCCCCTACGGCGACTACCTCCGCCGAAGCGGTCTCGTTGCCACCCTGACGGCGCAGCGACACGAGCGGCTCAGACGCGTCGGCGGGCCGGCGGCCGCCCTCGACGACGTCCGGACGGCGGCGGTCGAGGGTCTGGCCCGGGCGCTCCCGGAGCCCGAGGCCGGCCTCGCTGCGGGGATCCTCGTCGGGCGTCGGGAGCGGATCGACCGCGCCGTCGCCGCGGACTTCGCGACCGCCGGGCTCAGCCACATCGTCGCCATCTCGGGCTGGAACATCGCGATCGTCGGCGCGGCGGTCGGCACCCTCGCTCGGCGGGCGAGTCGACGGCGCCGGGCCTGGCTCACCATCGCCGCCGTCGGCGGCTACGTCGCCTTCGTCGGTCCCTCCGCCTCGGTCGTCCGGGCGGCCGTGATGGCCCTCGTCGTCCTCCTCGCCCGGATTGCGGGCCGGGGAGCGCAGGCCGCCGGGGCCCTCGCCGTCACGGTCGTCGCCCTCCTCCTCGTCGATCCGGCCTTCGCCCGCGACGCCGGGTTCCAGCTCTCGGTCGCGGCGACGGCGGGCCTCCTTCGCTGGGCGACGCCGCTCTCGGAACGGCTCCACCTTCTCGCCGGTGGCCGGCTCCCGGGGTGGCTCACCGAGACCCTCGCGGTCTCCCTCGCCGCCCAGTTCGCAACCCTCCCGCTCGTCGTCGCCGCGTTTGGCCGGATCTCCCTCGTCGCGCCGGCCGCCAACCTCGTCGTCGTCCCCCTCGTGCCGATGGCCATGGGGCTCGGCGGGATCGCGCTCCTCGGCGGCGTCGTCGGCGGCCTCGGTGCCCCGGCCGTGGCGACGGCCGCCGGGCTGCCGGGATGGGTCGTCCTGCGGGTCGTCGTCGAGACGGCGCACGCCGCCGCGACGCTGCCGTTCGCCAGCCTCGCGGTCGCCGAGCCCCTCGGCCTCGGCATCGGGCTCGCCGCCGGGGTCGGCGTCCTCGCCGTCGCGGCATCACGGCCGGGAGCGGTGCCGCGCGGCACGCTGCGGTCCGGCCGTGACGCCCTCGCGGAGGTCGGCAGCCCGCGTCGGGACCATGGGACCGGAACCGACCGGCGGCGCCGCCGGCGCCTGGGGCTGCTCGCCGTCGTCCCGCTCGTCGCCGCCGTGCTCGCCGGCGCCTACCGCCCGGGCGGCGAGCCGCATCTCGTCGTCTTCGACGTCGGGCAGGGGGACGCGATCCTCGTCGAAGGCGGCAGCGGCGGACGACTCCTTGTCGACGGCGGCCCCGATCCGGCGCGCCTGCTGCGGCTCCTCGACGCCCGGATCCCGCCTTGGGATCGGCGAATCGACGTCGTCGTCGTCACCCACCCCCACGAGGACCACGTCGCGGGGCTCCCGACGCTCCTCGGCCGCTACCGGGTCGGGGCGATCCTGACGAACGGCATGACCGGTCCCGGTCCGGCGGCGACGACCCTCGCCGGACTCCTCGCCTCGGACCGGCGTGCGGCGACCCTCGGCGCGGGCGACCGCCTCGAGGTCGACGCCGTCGCCCTCGACGTCCTCTGGCCGCTCCCGGGCACGGTCCCGTCGAGCGCGCCCGACACGGGGCGCCAGATCAACGACGCCTCGATCGTCCTCCTCGGGACGGTCGGGCGCCATCGCTTCCTCCTCATGGGTGACGCCGAGGACGACGTGGATCCGCTGCTCCTGGCTCGTGGTCTGCCGCGCGTCGACGTCCTCAAGGTCGCCCACCACGGGAGCCGGACGGCGACGAGCGCGGCCTTCCTCCAGACGGTCCGGCCGGCCGTCGCGGTCGTCTCCGTCGGGGCCGACAACCCGTACGGCCACCCGGCCCCCGAGACGCTTGCCCGCCTCCGGGACGTCGGGGCTCGGGTCCTGCGGACCGACGAGGTCGGGGCGGTCGAGGTCGTGCTCCGGCCCCGGGCCGTCGAGGTCGCATCGGCGGCCGGCATCGAGGAGTTCGGCGCCGATCGGGCGGCGGAGGCGGCCGCTGCCGGCCGTGCCTCGCCTCCCGCGGCCCGAGCGGGGGCCACGCCGCGGGCCGGAGCCGGCGGGGCCGACGGCTCCGGCAATCAGCGGGCCGCCGCGGTCGGGTACGATCCGGACGATGCGGCTCCGCGGCTCGGCAGACCCGACGACCCACTCCGCCGCCTCCCCGTGGTACCGGACGGCGACGGCGGTGCGGGCCGCGCTGCGCGATCGTCGACGCGGCGCCGCGGCCGCCCCGTCGGAACCGGTGCCCGACGGACCCTCGCGAGGCGGGGGATCCGCCGGCTCGGGGCGGTGGAGCGGCGCCGGATTCGCGGCGATCCCGCCACGTTCGCAAGCCGGGCGCCGCCGGCCCCGCGGCGGGTCGTCGCCGGCCGCTGACCCGACACCGGAATGACGTCGCCGCCCTCCCACCACGACGCGGGACGCCGAACGCCGCCCGCCCTCGCCTTCTTCAGCGGCGACGACGAGTACGCCGTCGAGGAGGCCGCGACCGCCTTCGGGGATCGGGTCGCCGGTCGGGGCCCGAGGCTCGAGCGGTGGCGCGTCGCGGGCCGTGAGATCACCCTCGAGGCCCTCGTTGCTCGCCTCGGCTCGGCGCCGCTCTTCGGGGCCGGGACGCTCGTCCTCCTCACCGAGCCCGAGCGCCTCGTCGCCAGCCCCTCGCCGGCCCGGCGCCGGGAGCTCGTCGACCGACTCCTCGATTCGGTCGCCCCGGGGAATGCCCTCGCGGTCCTCGACCTCCCCACCCCCGGCAAGAAGCCGTCGGCGACCGCCGCGGCGCTCAAGGCCGGGATCGAGGCGCGCGGCGGGATCGTCAAGGTGTTCGAGGCGCCGAAAAAGGGGACGATGACGAGCTGGATCCTCGATCGGGCCGCCGAGCGCGGGATCCGGCTCGAGCCGCCGGCGGCCGTCGAGCTGGCGAGCCGCGTCGGGGCCTTCGTCGAGGAAGGCGACGTCGATCGGCGGGCGATGGCTCGGCTCGCCAGCAGCGAGCTCGACAAGCTCGCCCTCTACCGCGGGTCGGAGCCGGTGCGGGTCGAGGACGTTCGGGCCCTTGTCGCCGAGGCGGTCCCGGCATCGATGTGGGCCGCGCTCGATGCCCTCGGGGAGCGGCGGCTCCGGGGGACGGCGGCCCGCCCCGGGACCCTCGCCCTCCTCGATCGCCTCATCGAGCTGGCGCCCCGCCCCCTCGTCGTCGCCCAGCTCCACCGGCGCCTCCGCGAGCTCGTCGAGGTCCGCTCCGCCCTCGACACCGGCACGCGCGCACCCGACATCGCGAGGTCGCTGAAGCTCCACCCGTACCGGGCGGAGAAACTCGCCGGGCAGGCCGCCCGCTGGACGCTTCCGGAGCTCGAGGCCGCCCTGGAGGGGCTCCTCGCCCTCGACCTCCGCTTCAAGAACGTGCCACCGGGGACCGACGCGCAACAGCGGCTCGACCTCGTCCTGTGGTGCCTGGAGCACGTCGCCCCACGTCGCAATCGGCGGGCCGTCGGTCGACCCGTTCCCGGCGCCGCGGTGTCGGGTCGAGGCTGATCCGGGGACGAGGTCCGGCCCGGCGCTCGCGGCGACCCGCCGGGCGGCCTCGGGACGGCGGACCCGAGGCCGATCCGGGAAGAAGGTTTGGCGGCGCCGCCCGCGAGCGCGGACGACGGGCGCGGACGACGGGCGGGGACGACGGCGCCTACTCGGCGCTCGACCAGGCCTGCTCCTGGATGACGAGGTCGCTCTCGATGGCGAAGACGCACCGCGCCTCGCCGAGGTCGAGGAGCTCGAGGAGCTCGGGCTCGATGTAGAGCTGGGAGCAGGCCTCGCAGAGCCCGCCCGGGATCCCGAAGCAGAGGCGCTCGGTCCGATCCGGCAGCCGGAAGGTCGTGTCGAAGCGGCTGACGATGAGGCGGCGGAAGCAGCGCGGGCAGCGCTCGCTCGGGCTGGGCATGGCGGTCGTCGTCGGGCCTCGGTGCGTGAGCGTCGGCGACGCTCGATCTGGCCCGCATCCTAGGCGGCGAGCCGGGCGGCGCCCATGACCCGTCGGTACCGCGGCGCGGTGGGTACTCCGTGGACCGGCGCTCCGCCGATTGACGGATGCCGAGCCGCCGCTCACCGGCGCGTCGGCACGACCCGCGCTATTGGACCCGGAGGATCGTCCGCGCCTGCGACCAATGCCGTTCCAGCTGGTAGTAGTCGCGCTCCGGGGGCGCGAGGACGTGGACGACGACCGCGCCGTAGTCGAGGAGGATCCAGTGCGAGGCCGCCGTCCCCTCGCGGCCGATCGGCTCGGTCCCCTCCCCGGCGAGGCCCTCGACGATGGCGTCGGCGATGGCGTCGAGCTGGCGCTCCGAGCCGCCCGAGCAAATCACGAAGTAGTCGGCGAGGGTCGTGAGCGCCCCGAGCTCGAGGACGACGATGTCGGCCGCCTTCTTGTCCTCGGCGAGCTCGACGATCCGCCGGGCGATCTCGAGGGGCAGCCGTTCCGACACCGGGGCGGGCCCCCTCCGCTCCGGGAGCCCGAGCCGCGGCCCGGACCCGCCGACCGCGCCCGGCGGTGCCGCGGCCCGACCGACCGAGACGTCGCCCCCTCCGTCCTCGGCGAGTCGTTCGTCCCGTTCGGGCGTGACCGGTGCCGCCTCGACCGGCTCCTCGCGTTCCGCTCGTTCCTCGCGTTCCTCGTTCACGATCGTTCCCACCTCCACTTCGAACCCGTTCCGGACGCCCTCGCGGCGCTCGCGGCCGCACCCCTCGCCGCCGTCGCGCCGTCGGCTCCGCCGCCGGCCGGGTCGGCACGGTAGAGCCGGTGGGTCGCCACGTACGCCGCGACGGGGGGCGGGACGAGGTACCGGATGCTCCGCCCGGCGGCGGCCCGAGCCCGGATCTCCGACGCCGAGATCCCGACGTGCGGTCCCTCGAGGAAGACGAACGGCTCGGCGGTCCCCAGCTGCTCGACGAGCCACCGCCGCGACAGACGGGCGACGCCCGGGCGCGGGGCGACGGCGAAGCGGCAGAGGCGGACGAGCGCCTGCGGCTCGCGCCAGGTGGGCAGCTCCCGGACCGCCTCGACCGAGCAGACGAACCAGAGCTCCACGTCGCCGTCGGCGGCCGCGAGGCGCTCCCGCAGCGCCCGGACCGTGTCGACGGTGTACGAGAGCCCCGGCCGCTCCAGCTCGATCCGCGACAGCTCGAAGGCCGGGTTGTCGGCGATCGCCAGAGCGACCATCGCCGCCCGATCTTCGGGCGGACTCGTCGGTCGGCCCTGTTTGTGGGGCGGCCGCGCCGCGGGGACGAAGAGGACCCGCTCGAGCCCCAGGGCCTCTCGGGCCTCCTCGGCGATCGCGAGGTGGCCGTAGTGGATCGGGTCGAAGGTGCCGCCGAAGATCCCGAGCCGTCGCCTCACCGCCCGATGCCCTCGTTCGGCCGGCGGCCGCGGCGGCGCCTCGGGGCGGCGACCGCCTCCGGCCCCACGTCGGGCTCCCAGACGAGCTCCGAGCGTCCGATCCGGACGACGTCGCCGGGCTCGATCCCCCGGCGCCGGAGCTCGGCATCGATCCCGAGCCGTTCGAGGTCGCGCTGGAAGCGCGCCGCCGATTCCTCGTTCTCGAAGTCGGTCATCGCGGTCAGCCGCTCGATCCGCCGCCCGCGGACCCGGAAGGCCCCGTCCGCCTCGCGCTCGACCGCGAAGGCGTCGCCAAGGGCGTCGATCCGATGGACGACGACGCCGGCCGGTTCGGGCGGCCCGGCCAGCTCCTCGGCCGAGGGGAGGAGCTCCGCGATCCGCCGTCGGAGTTCGTCGAGGCCGGCCCCCGTCGCCCCCGAGATCGCCACGACCGGCACGCCCTCGCCCTCCCGGGCGGCCCGGAAGGCCGGCCAGGCCCGGACGGCCTCGGGCAGATCGAGCTTGTTGAAGGCGACGAGGAGCGGCCGCCGGAGGAGCTCCGGATCGTACGCCTCGAGCTCGCCCCGGATGACGCCGTACCCCCATTCGGGGTCGCGATCGGCGCCGTCGACGACGTGGACGAGGAGGCGGGTCCGCTCGACGTGCCGGAGGAAGGCGTGACCGAGCCCTGCGCCGCTGCTCGCGCCCTCGATGAGGCCGGGGACGTCGGCGATGGTCGGGCGGCGGGGATCATCCTCCCCGAGGTCGAGGACGCCGAGGTTCGGTTCGAGGGTCGTGAACGGGTACGGCGCGATCTTCGGGCGGGCCGCCGTCAGGGCGGCGAGGAGGGTCGACTTCCCGGCGTTCGGCAGCCCGACGAGGCCGACGTCGGCGATGAGCCGAAGCTCCAGGCGGAGCGCCCGCTCCTCGCCGGGTTCGCCCTTCTGGGCGTGGCGCGGCGCCTGGTGGGTCGCCGTCGCGAAGTGGACGTTCCCCAAGCCGCCCCGGCCGCCCCGGGCCACGAGGACCCGCTGGCCGGTGGCGACGAGGTCGGCGACGAGCTCGCCGCTCGTCGCGTCGTAGACGGCGGTCCCCGGCGGGACCCGGAGCACGAGGTCCTCGCCCGCCTTGCCGTGGCGGCGCTGGCGCTCGCCGCGGCCGCCGCTCTCGGCCCGGAAGTGGTGGCGGTACTGGAAGTCGCGAAGGGTCGTCAGGCCCGGGTCGACCTCCAGGTAGACGGAGCCGCCGCGCCCGCCGTCGCCCCCATCGGGGCCGCCCCGCGGCACGAACGCCTCACGGCGGAACGTCGCTGCGCCGTCGCCGCCGGCGCCGGCCTTCACGAAGATCGTGACCTCGTCGAGGAACATCGCCGCGATTGTCGCACGAGCCGGCGGGGCCTCGACCCGGTGGCGCGTCGCGAGCGGGCCGCACGAGGTGGGCGCCGAGAGGTCAGAGATACCGGAGCGGGTTGACGCGGCTGCTCCCCGACTCCCACGGATAGCCGATCCAGACCTCGAAGTGGACGTGCGGACCCGTCGCCCAGCCCGACGTCCCGATCCGTCCGATCGTCTGGCCCCGCCCGACCCGCTGGCCGCGCCCGACCGAGATCGCCGACATGTGGTAGTAGCCGGTGTAGAGCCCGGAGCCGTGGGCGATCCAGACCTGATAGCCGCCGCCGTTGTTCTTCCAGCCGGCGAAGACGACGGTCCCGGCAGCCGCCGCCCGGATCGGCGTCCCGTAGTCGGCGGCGATGTCGAGGGCGGGGTGGCCGTACCGGAAGTACTGGCTGATGTACCCTCCGGCGACCGGCCAGGCGAAGGCGCCGCCGCTGTAGCGGCTCGGCCCGGAGACGGCGCCCGGAGTCGTCCGGGTCACCGGTCGCGGCGTCGGCTTCGGGGTGGGGATCGGGGCGCCGCGGGCGCCCGGAACGATGAGCGTTTGGCCAACGACGAGCCCCTCGTCGGTGAGCCCGTTGAACGCCGCGATCGTCTCCTTCGAGACGCCGGTCTTCTCGGCGATCCCGTCGAGGGTGTCGCCGTCCTTCACCGTCACGATGAGCCCGTCGACGGGCGGGATCTTGAGGACCTGCCCGACGTGGAGCTCGTCCTTCGAGGTGAGATCGTTCGCCCACCAGAGCGTCATCATCGAGATCCCGAACCGGCGGGCGATCCCGGTCAGGGTGTCGCCGCTCTGGACGCGATAGAGGACGAGCCGGTCGCGGGCGTCGGGGACCTTCGTGTCGACGGCGACCGGCTTGAGGAGCGTCCCGTCGGCGAGGAAGGGGCCCGCCGGCGTCTCGGTTCCGGCCGAGGCCTCGGGGTCGGCGAACCGGGCCGGCGGGTCGATCGGCCCCTGCGCCGCGCTTCCGACCGCCCCGCCGCCGGGGTCGACCCCCGGATCGACCCCCTCGACGAAGCCCTCGGGCCCTTGGATCTGGTCACCGATCCCGTCGTTCTGCGGCGGCCCGAGGACGCCGCCGCCGAGGACGACCCGCGGGGTGGCTCCGGCCCCCTCGACGGCGCCGGTCGGCGGTCCGCCGAAGGCCGGCACGGCCGAGGCGAGAGAAGCGAAGACGAGGATCGCGGCGACGGCCACCGACGCCGCCCGCTCGTGCCCAAGGGCTCGGCGGATGACGCCGCGGCCGAACCGGCGGGCGCCCGCCACGGAACTCGCGGGCGTCGCTGTGCGGGCGGCGAGGAAGCGGAGCGAGGTTCGGCGTCGGTGCGGGGGCGGGGAAGGCTCCGGGGCAAGGATCCCGGTGGGGCATCCCGCCCGGGGCAGAGGGCCGCTCCGGCCGTCGACGAACGGCCCACGCTGGGCCGCTCGCGCCAGCCGAACGCCCTCCGCCGGACGATGGACTCCCTCCGCCGCGGCGGCCGGGCCGTCTCCCACCCCGATTCGGGCGTCGAGCCCCGACGAGCCGGCCAGGTGCGCGACGGCGACGATCGGGAGCGGCTCCGGCGCGCGCCCGACGAGGCGGGTGCGGAGCGTCAGCGCCGCGCGGATGGCGCGACGGTGAAACCGGACGGCGCCCTTCGACGGGCCGGATCCCGAGCGGCGGAGGAGGGCGCGGAGGCGGTCGATGCCGACCGACGCGTTCGGCAATACGGTCTCCTCGTCCTGGGGCGGTCCGGCCGCTGGGGTGTCGGCGACGGGACCGGCCCGCATCGTGCTGTACGCAGGCGCCCGCGGGGACTCGGGCGGTGATCGGTCGGCGCAACCGTACCAGACGCCGGACCCATCGCGCAACCTCCGGGGCAACCTCCGGGCACGCGCCGGGCCCGCCCGACGCCGGGCCCGCCCGACGCCGGGCCCGGTGAGACGGCCTCGGCTACGTTTCCAGGCTCTTCGTCAGGCTGGCGAGGAACTCGGCGTTCGACTGCGTCTTCGCCATCCGGTTCAGGAGGAGTTCGATCCCCTCGTTCGTCCCGACGGCGGAGAGCATCCGGCGCATCGTCCAGACCATGCGGAGCGTCGGCTCGTCGAGGAGGAGCTCCTCGCGGCGCGTTCCGGAGCGGAGGATGTCGATGGCGGGGAAGATCCGCTTCTCGGCCAGCTTCCGGTCGAGGATCAGCTCGCTGTTGCCGGTCCCCTTGAACTCCTCGTAGATGACGTCATCCATCCGCGACCCGGTGTCGACGAGGCAGGTGGCGATGATCGTGAGCGAGCCGCCCTCCTCGATCTTGCGGGCCGCCCCGAAGAAGCGCTTCGGCGGGTAGAGGGCGACCGGATCGATGCCGCCCGAGAGCGTCCGCCCCGACGGCGGGAGGGCGAGGTTGTAGGCCCGGGCGAGGCGGGTGATCGAGTCGAGGAGGATGACGACGTCGCGGCCCGTCTCGACCTGGCGCTTGGCGATCTCGAGGGCCATCTCGGCGACGTGGGTGTGGTTCTCGGTCGGCTCGTCGAAGGTCGAGGCGATGACCTCCCCCTTGACCGAGCGGCGCATGTCGGTGACCTCCTCCGGCCGCTCGCCGATGAGGGCGACCATGAGGAGGATGTCCGGGTAGTTCGCCGTGATCCCGTTCGCGATGTTCTTGAGGAGCATCGTCTTGCCGGCCTTCGGCGGGCTGACGATGAGGGCCCGCTGACCCTTGCCGATCGGGTTGACGAGGTTGACGAGCCGCTGGCTCAGGTTCTTCGGGTCGGATTCGAGGTTGATCAGCTCGTTCGGGTGGACCGGGGTCAGGTCGTTGAAGTGGGGTCGGCGCCGGGCCGTCTCGACGTCGACACCGTTCACCGAGTCGACCCGGACGAGACCCCAATACTTCTCGCCTTCCCGCGGGGCGCGGACGGCGCCGCTGATCCGGTCGCCGATCCGGAGGCCGTAGCGGCGGATCTGGGACGAGCTGACGTAGACGTCGTCGGGGCTCGGGAGGAGGCCGTGACGGCGGAGGAAGCCGAAGCCCTCCTCGACGATGTCGAGGATCCCGGTCGCGTAGGCGAGCCCGGCACGCTCGGTCTGGCGCTGGAGGATCTGGTCGACGAGGTCCTCTTTCCGTTCACTCGGGACCGGCTCGATGTCGAGCTCGCGGCTGACCGAGCGGAGCTCGGAGACGCTCATCGCCCGCAGCTCGTCGGCGGCGAGATCGTTCCGTTCGCGGGCCGCCTCGGCCTCGAGGAGCTCGTCGTAATCGGTGGTCGGGAGGCGGGAGGTGGATTGTCGGCGACGCGGGCGACGTCGGGAGCGCTGGTCGCGCGGTTCGGGACCGTTTCCGGGCATCGGGCTGGGATCACCTGCGGGTGGGACCCACGAGAGGGGCCTGGCGCGGAATCGCGGAATGGGCGCAGGCCGGGTGGGGGTGCGTGGAGGATAGTCGCCCGGCTCTGGTTCGTCAAATCGCAGCTACGCCGCTTCCAGCTCCCCGGGCGCCACCCCGGCCCGCCGGGCCGACCAGCTCGCCCCGGCGCACGCTGCGGCGACCGCCGCGATTGCCGCCACCTCCGGCCCGCTCAGGACCTGGCCGAGGATCACGAAGCCGACGGCGGCGGCCACGGCCGGCTCGAGGCTCATGAGCACGCCGAAGGTCGAGGCCGCCAGCCGTCCGAGGGCGGCGATCTCGAGTCGGTACGGGACGACGCTCGCGAAGATCGCGACGACGACCCCGGCCGCCGCGACGTCCGGCTGCCGGAGGGCGTCGAGGAGGCCGCCGAAGGCGAGGGCCAGGGGCCCGACGAGCGCCGAACTCACGAGCAAGGCGGCGGTGAGCGCGTCCCCGCCCGGCCAGGCCCGGGCGACCCGACCGCCGACGAGGATGTAGGCGGCCCACGAGGCGCCGGCGACGAAGGCGGCAACGACCCCGAGGGCGTCCCCGCCGGCGAGCCGACCCCCGGCCAGGACCCAGATCCCCGCCGCGGCGAGGACGACCCAGGCGAGATCGAGGGCCCGCCGCCGGCCCAGGACCGCGACGCTCAAGGGACCCGTGAACTCGATCGTCACGGCGACGCCGAGGGGGATCCGACCGAGGGCCGTGTAGAAGGCGGTGTTCATGACCGCCAACGACAGCCCGAGGCCGAGGGCGCCGAGGATCGCTTCCCGCCGGCGGGCGAGATCGGGGGGCGGGAGCGGCAGGCCCCGCCGGAGGAGGACGAGGATCGCCGCCGCGAAGAGCGTCCGCATCGCCACGACGGCGAGCGAGCCGTGGCGGGCGATGAGCTGGGCGGCGAGGCTCGCGCTGACCTGAACGGACAGCGCGCCGCCGACGATGAGGAGCTCGGGCGCGACGGCGGCGAACGGGTCGCGGCGCCCGGGCACGGCGGCGGGGGGCGCCGCCGCGCCGGATCGAGCGACGTCAGGCCGGGGGGTGCCCGTCACGGGCGCCGGCGCGAACCCCGCACGAGCGAACGGGCCCGGCCGGGCTCAGTCGCCCTGCTTCGCCGCCAGGGCCGCCCGGGCCGCCTCCCAGTCCTTCTTGAACTGGACGATCCCCCTGTCGGTCAGGGGATGGCGGACCATCTGCTGGAGGACCTTGAACGGCAGCGTCGCGATGTGGGCGCCGGCGAGCGCCGCCTCGGTGACGTGCCGCGGATGCCGGATCGAGGCGGCGAGAACCTCGGCCTCCAGCTCATGGATGGCGACGATCTCGGCGAGCTCGCGGACGACGATCATCCCCTCCTCGTTGATGTCGTCGAGGCGGCCGACGAAGGGCGAGAGGAGCGAGGCGCCGGCCTTGGCGGCGAGGAGCCCCTGGTTCGCCGTGAAGATGAGCGTGCAGTTCGTCTTGATCCCCTCGGCCTTGCAGCGGCTGATCGCTTCCAGGCCGGTCTCGCTCATCGGGATCTTTACGACGATGTTCGGAGCGAGGGCGGCGTAGTGCCGCGCCTCCTCGAGCATCCCCTCGACGTCGTCGCTGACGACCTCGGCCGAGACGGGGCCGCTCGTGATCTTGCAGATCTCCTGGAGGATCGCCTCGTACGAGGCGCCGCCGACCCGGGCGTAGAGGGTCGGGTTCGTCGTCACGCCGTCGAGGACGCCCCAGCGGGCCGCCGTGCGAATCTCGTCGATGTCGGCGGTGTCGAGAAAGATCTTCATGGGTTCACTCCGGGTGCGAGGTGACGGGCCGGTCCGGGCAGGGACCGCGCCGCCCATTCTACGCCGGGCTGGGTCGGCGCCCGGACGGGGGCGGTCCCTTCGGCCCGGCGACGGTCAGGCGACCGGGACCGTCGTCGGCGCCCCGGTCTCGACGCCCGCGCGGGCGATCGCCGCCGCGACGAACCCGGCGAAGAGCGGGTGCGGCCGCTCGGGACGCGAGCGGAACTCGGGGTGGAACTGGCTGGCGAGGAACCAGGGATGGTCGCGCAGCTCGATGATCTCGACGAGCCGCCCGTCCGGCGACTGGCCCGAGAGGACCATCCCGTGCTCCTCGAGGAGCGAGCGGTAGCGGTTGTTCACCTCGAAGCGATGGCGATGGCGCTCGTAGACGACTTCCTGGCCGTACGCCGCCATCGCCTTCGAGCCCGGCGTCAGGCGCGCCGGGTAGAGCCCGAGCCGCATCGTCCCGCCCTTCGTCTCGAGCTCCCGCTGGTCGGGCATGAAGTCGATGACCGGGTGGGCGGTGAACATGTCGAACTCGGTCGAGTTCGCGTCCTCGGTCCCGAGGGCGGCTCGGGCGAACTCGATGACCGCGCACTGAAGGCCGAGGCAGAGCCCCAAGTACGGGACGCCCCGCGTCCGAGCGTACCGGGCGGCGAGGACCTTGCCCTCGATCCCCCGGTGCCCGAAGCCGCCCGGGACGAGGATCCCGGCCGCCCCGCCGAGCTCCTCGTCCACGGTCTCGGGGCTCAGCCGCTCCGAGTTCACCCAGCGGATCCGGACGTCGACCCCGTGCGCCCAGCCGGCGTGCTTGAGCGCCTCGGTGACGGAGAGATACGCGTCGGGGAGCTCGATGTACTTCCCGACGAGGGCGATCTCGAGGCTCGGCTTCGGGGCCAGGATCCGCTCGACGAGCGCCCGCCAACCGTCGAGGTCGGGGGCGGCCTCCGGATCGCCGAGCCCGAGTTCACGGACGATGAGGCGGCCGAGCCCCGCGGCCTCGAACTGGAGCGGCACGGCGTAGATCGTCGCCGCCGTCTGGGCGGGGATGACCGCCTCGACGTCGACGTCGGTGAAGAGGGCGATCTTCTCGCGGATCTCGTCGGTGACCGGCCGGTCCGAGCGGAGGACGATGACGTCGGGCTGGATCCCGATGCCCCGGAGCTCCTTGACCGAGTGCTGGGTCGGCTTCGTCTTCAGCTCGCCGGTGGCGGCGAGGGCCGGCAGGAGGGTGACGTGGACGTACAGGACGTTCCGGCGCCCGACGTCCTTGCGCATCTGGCGGATCGCCTCGAGGAAGGGGAGGCTCTCGATGTCGCCGACGGTCCCCCCGACCTCGACGATGACGACGTCGGCCTCGCCGTGGGTGGCGACCCGGACGATCCGCTCCTTGATCTCGTTCGTGATGTGGGGGATGACCTGAACGGTCCCGCCGAGGTAGTCGCCGCGGCGCTCCTTGGCGATGACGGCCTGGTAGATGCGGCCGGTCGTGACGTTCGAGAGCTGGGTCAGGTTCTCGTCGATGAAGCGCTCGTAGTGCCCGAGGTCGAGGTCGGTCTCGGCGCCGTCGTCGGTGACGAAGACCTCGCCGTGCTGGTACGGCGACATCGTCCCGGGATCGACGTTGATGTACGGGTCGAGCTTGAGGATCGAGACCCGCAGGCCCCTCGCCTTGAGGATCCGACCGATGCTGGCGGCGGTGATGCCCTTGCCGAGGGAAGAGGTCACGCCTCCGGTCACGAAGACATACGTCGCCATTCGATCTGGGTTCCTCCGGGGTTTTTGCCATGCTACTCGATCCCCGGCCGGCGGCGCAACCGAGGCCCGAGCGGCCGACCCGGAGCCCGCCCGAGACCGCCGACGCGCGCCTACGCCGGATCCGACCGCCCCGGACCCCAGACCTCGGGCCCGCAGTAGAAGGGCCGCCGGACCGGGGGCGGGAGGTCCGTCGGGTCGCGCCGCCAGGCCTCGATCGTCGCCGCCAGCCAGGCACCGACGTCCTCGAACGTCCGCCACCGCCGGTAGGCCCAACCCGCCGCCTCGCAGAGATCGACGAGGGGGCCCTTCGCGAAGACGACGTCGGCGTAGCCGGCCGCGTAGCGGTCGCTGTGGCCGTCGCCGACGAAGACGACCCGCCGCCCGACGGCCTGATGGCCGAGGACCCGCCGGCGCTTGCAGGTCCCGCAGACGAAGCAGGCCGGGTGGCCGTTCGGGAAGACCATCTCGGCCCGCCCGTCCCGCCAGCGGACGTCGTTCGTCACGACGGTGACGTCACCGACCCCGAGCCGCTCGAGATTCGGGCGAACGTAGAAGCCGAACCCGTCGGAGACGACCTCGACGACCGCCCCGGCCGCCCGGGCTCGGGCGACGACGGCGGCGAACGCCCGATCGTGGGGCTGGCGGAGGGCGAGCTCGAGCATCTCCTCGCGGCTCGCCCGGCAGACCGCCATCTCGAGGGTCATGAGCGAGCGCGACCCGACCCGCCCGGCGTCGTAGGCCGCCCCGGCCGCCTCCCACTGGCCGGGCACGAAGGCGGCCATGAGGACGTCGCCGACGTCGGTCGTCGCGATCGTGCCGTCGTAGTCGACGAGGAGCGCGAGCGGGAGGTCGTCGGGGCCGGGCGGCGCCGGGTCGGGGACGGGAGTCGCAGCCTCGGTCGAGGCGGGGGTCGGCGCGTCGGCGCCCGGCCCGACATGGAGAGGCCGCCGGTCCTCGGCGGCCCCGTCGGCGATCGGCTCGGGCGAGGGGCTCAGGCGCCGCCCTCCGGCTCGAGCTCGAGCGCCTCCTCGTCCGATTCCTCGGTCAATTTCAGCCAGATGAAGAGGCCGGCGAGGATGAGGAGGGGGACGACGACGAGGACGGCGAGGGTGACGCCGAGGACGATGGCGAGGGTCTTGAGCGCCTTCATTCGGCAATACCTCCGTGCTGCTCAGTGGGTCGGGGCGGTCGCCCCGCCGCCGGCGTCCTGGACCCGGAGGCTCGGACCGCTGGCGATCATGGCATCGATGTCCTGGCGGGTGAACTCGACGAGGACGTGCTGCGCCCCGCCCTGCCCGGCCGTCAGGAGCCGGAGGACGAAGGCGCCATCCTGCTCGAAGAAGAAGACGTCGCGGGGTCGCTGCTCGTCGATGTAGCGGCCGATGACCCGGAGCGCCTGTTCGTAGAAGCCGGTCGGGACCGGGTCGGCGGGGGGTGTCGGCCGTCCGCGGCGGGCGATCGCCTCCTCCATGAAGCGGGCGATGTCGTCATCGAGGAAGGTCAGCGTCTCCTTCACCTGCTGACCCATCGATTCGGACCAGGCGCTGCCGCCGGTGCCGGCGATGACGAGGCCCTGGACGATGAAACCGTCCGGCGCCTCGAGGAGGAGGATCTCCCGCATCCCGCGCTGATCGAGGAAGGCACCGATCGACCGGAACACCTCCTCGAAGTCCTGGCGGGGACTGCCCTCGTAGATCCGCATCTGGCCTCCCTCGTCGGCTCGCTCGGCCGTCCCGTCCGCTCGGCCGTCCCGGCCCGGCGGTCGTCCCGGCCCGGCGGTCGGCGGCGCCTCCGTTTCGATCCTTCACGCCGACCGTCGTGCCGGACCGCGGCGCTCAGGAGCCGCTCGTCTGGTCGATGAGCCCGCGTTCTCGGGCGCGGTGCTCGCTCCACCGGAAGACGGCCGCTGCGGCGAGTGTAGCCAGCGCCCCCGTCGCGAGCAAGGCGAGGACGATTTCGGTGCTCGTCGGCGCCGGCGTCCCTCGGAGGAGCGCCCAGGCGCTGCCGGGCCCGCCAACCGCGTTCGGGCCGCCCGGGAAGAGGGCGAGCCGGACCCCGGCCAGCCACCAGGTGAGGGGCGTGGCGAGGCCCGCAAGCTGGATCGGGGTCGGGAGGACGGCGAGCGGGAAGACGGTCCCGCTCACGAGGAACAGCGAGCCGGCGACGGCCTCCGGGTACGACCAGGCGTCCTGACGCGTCTGGAGGCAGATGGCGGCCATGAGGATCCCGAGGACGACGATCCCGAGGAGCCCCCCGAGCATCGACAGGCCGAGGAGCAGCCAGTCGATCCGGGCCGGGTCGAAGGGGACGCCGAGGGCGACGATCCCGACCCCGAGGGTGATGCCGGCGCCCATCGCCCCGACGGTGAGGCGGGCCGTCCCCCGCCCGACGAGGAGGAGGACGAAGCTCGCGGGGCTGACGTACAGGTAGCGGAGCATCCGGTAGCGCTCCCGGTCGTCGAGGACCGACCAGGCGAGGCCGGCGAGCCCGGCGATGACGAACGACCAGAGGGCGCTCCCGGCAACGACGTAGCCTCGGAGTTCGCGACTCGAGGCGCCGCCGACGATCTCGACCATGACGGCGAGGATGAGGGCGGCGCTCACCGGTTTCGCGACGGAGTAGACGAAGAAGAGGAACGGATCGGTCCAGTTCGCCTCGGTCGCCCAGCCGAGGCGGACGGCGGCGAGATACGCGCGGAGGGCCTCGGCGAGCCCGCCGGGGGCCCGGGGCTCGGCGAGCGGCAGGGTTGGCGCCGTCATCGTCGGTCGGCCGGCCGCGTCGCCGTCAGCGCCAGCGGACGGTCAGCCGCCCCTCCCGGCGGGCGAGGGCCTCGAGGACGCGGAGGGCGAGCCGGGCGGCGGCGAGGAAGACGGCGGTCATGGCGACGAGGATGAGCGCCTCGACCCCGGGGGGCGGCGTCCCGTACGAGGGGGCGCCGCGGAAGGCGAGCTGGCGCATCGCGTCGAGGCCGACGGCGAGGGGGATCGTCGAGATCGCGAGGGCACCGAGGAGGCCGAGGCGACCAACGGGGAAGTTGAGACCCGAGACGAAGTAGATGGGCTCGGTCAGCAGTTGGGTCAGGTGCCAGGCCTCGCGGCCCCACATGAGGAAGAGGCTGGCGAGGACCATCCCGAGCCCGTAGAGGGCGGCCAGGGTCAGGCCGAAGACGAGCCCGAGGAGGAGCCAGGAGCTGACGTCGAAGGTGACGCCGTAGAGGGTCGTCGCCACGAGGAGGACGGCGGCCGCCCGGGAGCCGCTCATGACGAGCCCGCCGACGGCCATCCCGAAGAGGACGCTCATGAGGTCGATCGGGGCGGCGAAATAGAGCTCCAAGTTGCCCTGGTCCTTTTCCCAGTGGAGCTGGGCCGCCATCATCCAGATGACGTTGAGCCAGAAGGCGGTCATCGCCCCGCCGAGGACGACGAAGCCGACGTACTCGGGCGGGGCCGCCAGGGCCCGGTAGACGAAGACGAAGGCCGAGGTCGAGAGGAACGGCAGGAGGATCTCGAAGAGGAGCCAGCTCTTCTCCCGGAAGAGGCCCCGGATCCGGGGGTACGAGCGGCCGCCGACGGCCCGCAGTTCGGTCAGGAGCTGCTGCCTGCGGCTCCAGGTCGCGGCCTCCCGGGGCCCCGGGGTCGGTCGGCCGACCCAGGGGCGGCGGCCGGTCCCGAAGCCGAAGGGCTGGCCGGCGACTGACGCGCTCACCGGTGCCCTCCGGCGTGCCCTCCGGCGCGCAGCCGAACGGTCGCCGTTCGGCGATTCATCGGGCCACCTCCTCGGGTTCGGGCTCGCCGGGAGCGTGGGCGCTCGGCGGGATCGCCGGCGTCGGTTCGACCTGGTCGGCGGGGTGGTCGACCGCCTCGTCCTCGAAGCCTCGACCGACGAGCTCGACGAAGACGTCCTCGAGGGTCGGCTCGGCTTTGCGGAGGGCGAGGATCCGGGATCCGAGCTCGCCGAGGGCACCGACGACGCCAGCCAGGGCTCCGTCGTCGGCGAGGACGAGGTTGATCGCCAGCCGCTGTCCGGCAGCGCCGTTTCCCTCGGGGCCCGCCGGGCCATCGTCGGCGGCCCGGGTGGCGGCGACGACCCCCGGCAGGCGGGCGAGGACCTCGGGCCCGCCGTCGAGGTGATCGACCTCGAGCCGGAAGAGCGATTCGCGGCGGACCAGGCGGCGAAGCTCGGCCGGGGTGCCGATGGCGAGGATCCGCCCGCGATCGACGATGGCGATCCGGTCGCAGAGCTCGTCGGCCTCGGCCATGTAGTGGGTCGTCAGGAGGATCGTTCGGCCGGGGACGGCGCGCTGCCAATCGACGACGAGGGCCCGGAGCGAGCGCGCCGCCGAGACGTCGAGGCCGAGGGTCGGCTCGTCGAGGAAGAGGATCCAGGGGTCGTTCAGGAGCCCCCGAGCGACGTTGAGCTTCTGGCGCTGGCCGGTCGAGAGCGTGCTCACCCGCTGGTCCCGCTGCTCGGCCAGTCCGACGGCCTCGATGAGCTCGTCGACCCGGCGCCAGCCTTCCCGGCCGGGGAGGCCGTAGAACTGGCTGAACATCCAGAGCTGCTCGCGGACGGTCAGGATTCCGTAGCCGGACTGTTCGCCGCCGGCGACGATGTTCATGATCCGGCGGACCTGCTTCGCCTCGCGGACGACGTCGAAGCCGAAGACGCGGGCCCAGCCCTCGCTCGGGCCGAGGAGGGTCGTGAGGATCTTGATGAGCGTGGTCTTGCCGGCACCGTTCGGGCCGAGGAGGCCGAAGAACTCCCCGGCCGGCACGTCGAGATCGATGCCGTCGAGGGCGACGACGGGCTTCGGGCGGGCGGCGTAGATGCGCCGGATCCCCCGGGCCTCGATCGCCGCCGGGAGGTCGGCGCTAGACACTGGCACCTCGAATTGCGGCGGCGTGGGGCAGCCGTGGCGTGGGACGGAGCGGCAGTCTACACCGGCGGCGGCCAGGGTTGGATGGCCAGGGTTGGATTCAGATCGTTGCGGGGATCCTCCCGCCGGGCACGTCGCTCCCAGCGAACACTACACCGGTGCCTGGAGCCCGTCTGCTCGATGCGTCGCTCTCAGCGAACACTACGCCGGCTCCCTGCGGCCTGACCGCGGCCCGCGTCGCTCTCAGCGAACACTACACCGGTGCCTGGAGCCCGTCTGCTCGATGCGTCGCCCTCAGCGAACACTACGCCGGCTCCCTGCGGCCTGACCGCGGCCCGCGTCGCTCTCAGCGAACACTACACCGGTGCCTGGAGCCCGTCTGCTCGATGCGTC
>JBHOQO010000005.1:0-3694 GCA_042408925.1 Chloroflexota bacterium
CCGCCCGCTCCGCTGCCGCCGCCCGACGGCGCCGCGCTCGGGGCCGCCGATGCCCCGGGCTCGCCGCCGACGGCGCTCCGCGGTGGAAGGACCCCGGCGTCGACGACGACCGCCGCCGCAACGATGAGGAGGGAGACGACGATCGTCGCCGTCGGGTAGCCCGGCGCCGGTCCGGCCTCGAGGTGTCCGGTCCGGTCCGCCGCCTCGACGGCGAGGTACTCGCGGCGGGCGTCGCGGAGCCAGCCGGCGAGGACGATGACGAGGACGGCGATCCCGGCCGGCAGGAGCCAGCCGCCGAAGACGAGCCCGTAGAAGACGATGCAGAGGGCGCCGGCGGCGAGGATCGGCCGGAACGAGGGGGCGGGTACATGGACGCCCGGCGGCGGACCGGCGGGGCCTTCGGCCGGAACCGGGAGCGCCTCGGCCGGCGCCTCGAGGTGCTCGTAGTCGCGCATCCCCTCGCGGAGCCAGTAGAGCAGCGCGGCGACGAGGACGGCGAGGCCGAGGACGAGCCACGGGCCGCCGAAGACGAGCCCGAAGAAGACCGCGAAGAGCCCGAGCGCTCCGAGGGGCGGCGCCCACGAGGGCCCCGGGGCGTGGGTGCCCGGCGGCGGTACCGGCGGCCGTCGACGACGGCGCCGGCGGGAGCCGGTCCGGACGAAGGCCCGGAGGAGCCAGGCGACGACGAGGACGACGAGGGCCGCGAGCCCGAGGGGGATGAGGGCGACGAGGCTCGCCCAGTCGGGCGTCACGATCTGGGCGGCGAGGTCGAGCAGCCCGTTCCAGAGCTGCTCGAGGAGCCGACCGACGGCCTCCATCGTCTCGGCGAGGTCCTTCCCGATCCCGCCCGCCTACTCGCGGGGCGAGCCGGCGACGAGGACGTACGCCATCAGGCCCATCGCGATCCCGAGGGCGGTCAGCATCGTCAACCCGGCGAAGTCGACGTGGCCGTTGCCGAAGGACGGGACGAACCAGTAGATCCCGGCGATGACGAGGAAGGCGATCCCGACGAGGGCGGCGTTCCGCGGGTGACGGAGCGGGTGCATCGGCTCGGCCTCCGGGTCGTCAGGCGGCCGTATGGCCGGGGAGGAGGTAGAGGGTCGAGAACAGCACGATCCAGACGACGTCGACGAAGTGCCAGTAGAGCGACACCGCCTCGACGGCGTCGTGGTGGCGGGCCGAGAACTGGCCGGCCATCCCTCGGTAGAGGACGACCCCGAGCATGACGACGCCGCCGAAGACGTGGGCGCCGTGGAAGCCGGTCAGGGTGAAGTACGTCGTCCCGAACGGCCCGGCGTCGAGGGTCATCCCCTCGCTGTAGAGGATCGTGTAGTCGATCGCCTGCATGACGAGGAAGACGATGCCGAGGACGAAGGTGACGGCGATGTTCCGGAGGAAGGCCGTCCGGTCGTTCCGGCGGATCGCCCGGATCGCGAACTGGCAGGTGAACGACGAGCTGATGAGGAGGACCGTCGCCGGGCCGACGAGCGGGAAGATCTGGAGGACGTGGGCGAGCTCGGCCGGCGGCCACTCGGGCGTCTGGGCCCGGATGTTGAAGTAGGCGGCAAAGAGGCCGGCAAAGAACATCACCTCGGAGGTGATGAAGAGGATCATCCCGAGGACCGGGTTGCTGATCCCGCCTCGGGTGTCGTGGGCGAGGCCGGCGACGGGGCTGTGCTCCTGGGCGACGGCGCGCGGTTCGGCAGTCACGGCGTGCGTCTCCTCCTCGATCAGTGACCGGCCGGGGCCGTCGCCGGCGGCAGGTGGCCCGCCGGGGCGGGGCCGGCGTCGTCCTTCACGAGGCCGTGGCGGAGGTCGAAGAGCGGCCGCTCCGAGCGGATCGGCGGCAGGTGCTCGAAGTTGTAGGGCGGCGGCGGCGAGGTCGTTGCCCACTCGAGGGTGTTGGCCTCCCAGGGGTCGTTCCCGGCGATCGGCCCGCTCCGGAGGGAAACGAAGACGTTCCAGAGGAACGGCAGGATGGACGCGGCGATGAGGAAGCCGCCGATGGTCGCCACGAGGTTCAGGTCGGTCCAGCCGGCGTTCGCGCTGTAGTCGGCGATCCGGCGCGGCATCCCCGCGAGCCCGAGCTGGTGCATCGGGAAGAAGGTCAGGTTGAACCCGACGAACATGAGCGCGAACTGGATCTTGCCGAGGGTCTCGTCGAGCATCCGGCCCGTCATCTTCGGGAACCAGTAGTAGATCCCGGCGAAGACCCCGAAGGCCGAGCCGCCGAAGAGCACGTAGTGGATGTGGGCGACAACAAAGTACGTGTCGTGGAGCGCGAAGTCGACCGGGACGACGGCGTGGAAGGCGCCGTTGATCCCCCCGATGAGGAACATCGAGAGGAAGCCGAGGGCGTAGATGAGCGGCGTCTTGAAGGTCAGCTGGCCGCGGTAGAGCGTCGCGATCCAGTTGAACATCTTCACGCCGGTCGGGACGGCGATGAGGAAGGTCATGAACGAGAAGAAGGGCAGGAAGACCTGCCCGGTCGTGAACATGTGGTGGGCCCAGACCGAGAAGCCGAGGGCCCCGATCGCCGCCGTCGCGAAGACAAAGGCCTTGTAGCCGAAGAGCGGCTTGCGGGAGAAGACCGGCAGGATCTCGCTGATGATCCCCATCGCCGGCAGGATCATGATGTAGACCGCCGGGTGCGAGTAGAACCAGAAGATGTTCTGCCAGAGGACGGCCTGGCCGCCGGCCGCCGGATCGAAGAAGTTCCCGCCGTAGTTGCGGTCGATGAAGAGCATGATGAGGCCGCTCGTCAGGACCGGCGTTGCCATGAGGACGAGGACGCTCGTCACGAGGACGGTCCAGACGAGGATCGGCATCCGGAAGAGGGTCATCCCCGGGGCCCGCATCTTGAAGATCGTGACGAGGAAGTTGATCGCCCCGAGGATCGAGCTCGTCCCGATGAGGGTGACGGCGACGAGCCAGAGGTCGACGCCGCGGCCCGAGAAGGCGGCGCCGGCGAGTGGGGGATACGACGTCCAGCCGGCCGCCGCGGCCCCGCCCTCGACGAAGAGCCCCGAGAGCATGAGGATGCCGCCGAGCGGGAGCATCCAGAACGAAAGGGCGTTGATCCGCGGGAAGGCCATGTCCGGCGCCCCGATCATGAGCGGGACGGCGTAGTTCCCGAACCCGGCGAGCATTGGGATGATGAAGAGGAAGAGCATGAGCGAGGCGTGGAGGGTGAAGAGCTGGTTGTACGTCGCCTCGTTGAAGAACTGGAGGCCGGGTTGGGCCAGCTCGGCGCGGACGCCGAGGGCGAAGAGCCCCCCGAGGAGGAAGAAGACGAAGGAGTTGACGACGTAGAGGATCCCGATCTTCTTATGGTCGGTCGTCGTTACCCATTCGTAGATCGCACTCCGATACGTCGGGGCGGCGACTCGGGGGATCGCGGTCGTGGCCATGCGGGGGTCCCTTCGTGCTCCTACTGGACGACGAGCGTGCCCGTCATGTTCGGGTGGACGGTGCAGACGAAGCCGTACGTCCCGGCCGGGAGGGCGGGGACGTCGTAGACCTTCGTGGCGACGCCGCTGAAGATCTCGCCCTGCCAGACCTCGGGCCCGGTCGGGCTGCCTTGATGGATCGCGACGTTGTGGGGGATCCCGGCGTCGTTGTTCGTGAAGCGGATCTGGAACGGGGTGTTCGCCGGGGCACTGAGCTCGGCTTTGTCGAAGGCGATGTTCTGGGC
>JBHOQO010000010.1:0-41078 GCA_042408925.1 Chloroflexota bacterium
CGGCTTCATCGCCCTGATCTGGTCGAGCTCAGACGCGCTCAGGGTGACCTCGTCGGGCGAGGCCGGCGATTCGCCGCGTGGTCCCTTACTCATGACCTGCCCGGCAAGGCCCTCCAGCGCGGCACCGGGGTTGCAGGCCGCGGTGGACGGACTCGCCTCGCCTGTCGGGCTCGCGGCCGCACTCGGACCGGGTGAGCCCGCGCCGCTTGGAGCGGGCGATGCCCCGCCGCCACAGGCGGCGATGAGGACGGCAACGCTCGTCGCCGCAACAAGAAGACGCTTGGATGACACTGCCTGACTCCTCCAATCACCTACCGGGCTCGGGCTGGACACCGGGGCTGCTACCCGGCGCGGCGCCGATCAACCGGGAACGTTCGTCGTCTCGCACATGAGCGTTGAGTGGTCGTCACACCTCCTCTTCTGCGTCTTCGCCGCGCCGCGCGCGCGATCGATGGGCCCAGCCGTTGTACCCAGGTCCACGGGACGCGAGACGATCCTCGAACGGGTCGGAACAAGCACCGGCTGTGTGCTTGTGATCAGCAGTCTAATGTCGCAATGCAGCAGAAGTCAAGACCGTTCCGGCAGATGTGAGGACGAACTGATACGATCAGCGCAGCTGCCGGTAGCCGCTCGCTACCATCAGCGAGGGTCTGGAAGGGCAGGGGAACGGTGAACGACGCGATGCATGACGAACCGGAGGCCAGAGGCTCGGGCAATCGCCCACGACCGAGGGCTGCCGCTCGGCCCCGGCTTCGATCGCAGCGCCGGCGTGGCCGTGCCGAACGCGACAGCCTCGGACGAATCGTGAACCTCGTCCGCCTCCAGCGAGTCGCGACCCGCCAGGAGATCGAGCGCGCCACCGGGCTGGGCCGGGCCGTCGTTGCCGATCGACTCGGCGCACTCATCCAACGAGGACTCATCGAGGAGGGTGACCTCGCCGCCTCGACCGGGGGGCGAGCGCCACGGCTGGTTCGCTTTCGAGCCAGCGCGGGACACATCCTCGTCGGATCGCTCGGGACGACAACGCTCGCCGTCGGGATCGCCGACCTCGGCGGCCGGCTACTGGTGGAGCATCATGAGGCCGGGGACATTACCCAGGGCGCTGAGCGAATTCTCGAGCGACTCGACGAACTCTTCGACTGGATGCTCGGAGAGTACCCAGTGGCTCGTGAAGTCTGGGGTATCGGGCTCGCGGTTTCGGGCCTGGTCGGCTTGGCTGGGGGCCGGCTCGGCGCCCGACCGACGCTCCACCTCATGCCAGGCTGGGGCGAGTTTCCGATCTGGGAGCACCTGAGTCGCCGCTACGGCGCGCCCGTGTGGATGGACAGCGCAGCGCACCTCATGGCCCTCGGGGAACTTCGGGCAGGTGCTGGGAACGGTAGCAGCGACCTCCTCTTCGTCAAGATCGGAAGCGGGATCAGCGCCGGGCTCTGCGTGAACGGGCAGATCCACCGCGGTGCCCATGGCTACGCTGGCGACATCGGCCACGTGGCGGTGTCCGACGACCGCTCGGTCCTCTGTCGGTGCGGCAACAGTGGCTGCCTCGAAGCCCTGGCGGGTGGGGCGGCCATGGCCCGGGCCGCCCAGGCTGCGGCCGCCGACGGCCGAAGTCCGTATCTTGCGCGTGTCCTCTCGTCGGGACAGCCGGTCACAACGGCCCACGTTGGTGTGGCGGCCCACCTTGGCGATCCGTTCAGCGTCGAGCTCCTGAACCGGAGCGGACGACTGATCGGCGAGACCCTGGCGGTCCTGGTGAACGGCTACAACCCATCCCTGGTCGTCGTCGGCGGCGGCGTCGCGCAGGCGGGCGAGATCCTTCTCGGGGCAATTCGCGACGGCATCTACCGCCGCTCTCGGTCACTTGCCACGCGCGACCTCCGGATCGTGGCCTCCGAGATGGGCAAGTCGGCCGCCCTCGTTGGCGCCGCCTTCGCGGCAGTCGACGAGCTGTTCTCGCCCGAGCACCTCCGAACCTGGATCGATCACGGCTCCCCGAAGCGGGCTCGCGCCGTGTCTGCGGAGGCCCCCCGTGCCCGCCGCGAGCCGAGCGGATCGTCCAATCCGCGAGTCCGCGTGCCACCCCAAGCGGCAGCGGAGCACACGGCGGAGCACTGAGATGAGCGGCATCACCATGCCACATCGGGCGACCAAACGGGGGGACGAGCCAAACCCGATGCCGACGCGCCCGGGCCAGCGTCGGCGGAGTCGAAGCCGCACTCGGCCTCGACCGGAGGATCCATCGATGGAGGAGGACCGATGACTCAGCAGCGACCAGTGCTCGGGCTTGGCCCCCACGGGGAGTTCGCGGCCTCGGTCGAGCAGCTCCAGCTCGAGCCCAAGAAGATCGAATTGGCGCGGGCAGCCGCTTACCGCGTCGCCCTCGTCCTCCACACGACAGCCAGTGACTGGTCGAAACTACAGATCGAGGGAATCTCAACGACGCTCGCTCGGTTCGGGGCGAGCCTCATAGAGATCATCGACTGCGCTTTCTCGGCGGAGCGACAGATCGAGGCACTTGGGCGACTGCGTTCCGAGCGGCCGGATGCCGTGCTCAGCATCCCCGTAGACACCGTCGCGACGGCCGACGCGCACCGGAATCTGGCGGCCGCCGGGATCACCCTCGTCCTGATGGACAACGTGCCCGCCGGACTCCTCGCCCGAAGACATTACGCGAGCGTCGTCTCCGCCGACAACTTCGGCAATGGCCAGCTGGCGGCCGAGCTCCTGTCGGGCGCCGTGCCGCGAGGCGGTTCCGTTGGCGTCGTCGGCTTCGGCGTCGACTTCTTCGTCACGAACGAGCGTGAGCTCGGCTTCCGGAAGTGGCTGAAGGAGCACCGACCCGATGTCAAGACCCGCCACATCGTCTTCCCGGAGCCCGACTCGGCGGGTGACGCCGTGACCCGATTCCTGGCCGAGCAAGCCGTCGACGCGTTCTTCGTCGTCTGGGACGACCCGGCAATGGACGTCGTCGACGCCCTCCGCCGGCTCGGGCGCTCGGTCCCGATCACGACGGTCGATCTCGGCGAACGGGTCGCACGCGAGCTGGCCAGCGGCGGTCTCATTCGCGGTGTCGCTGCCCAGCTCCCCTTCGATCAGGGCGTGGCCGAGGCGACGACGGCCATCATGGCCCTCGTCGGCGAGGAGCCGCCGCCCTGGATCGCCCTGCCCGGGGTGGCAGTCACACGATCGAACATCCTCGAGGCATACACCGCCGTCTGGCATCGACCGGCACCGCCGAACCTCGCGGCCGCCGTCGGGGCGCCGGCCACGCGGTAGGCCGCAGCCGGACTGTGCCGCACTCTGACTACGCGCGGCTGCCACCGGTGGTCGCCCACCGTGCCCGAGGCCATGACTACAATCGCCCGAGCATGAGGGAGCGGAGATGAGCGAGGCGATCGAGGGCCCGCCGACGGACGGGACGGTCGGGACGGTCGCGATGGCCGAGGCGCCCGTCGAGGCACCCGTCGGGCCCGTGGCCATCGGGATCGACTTCGGCGGGAGCGGAATCAAGGGGGCGGCCGTCGACACCGGGGCCGGCCGGCTGGTCTCGGAGCGCATCCGGATCAAGACGCCGAACCCCTCGACCCCAGCCGCCTGCCTCGAGGTCATGGTCCGCCTCGTCCACCGGATCGAGGCGGAGCTGAAGCCGCCGGCCCCCCTCCCCGTCGGCGTCGGCGTCCCGTCGGTCATCATCGACGGCGTGTCGATGACCGCGGCCAACATCGACCGCGGCTGGCAGGACTACCCGATCGCCCAGGCCCTCGCCGACGCCCTCGATCGGCCGGTCGTCGCCATCAACGACGCCGATGCGGCGGGGATCGCCGAGATGCGGTTCGGCGCCGGGGCAGGGCGGCGGGGGACGGTCATCGTCCTCACCCTCGGCACGGGGACCGGCTCGGCCATCTTCTTCGACGGCCGGCTCCTCCCGAACACCGAGCTCGGCCACATGGAGATTCGCGGCAAAGACGCCGAGAAGCGCTCGGCGGCCGCGGCCCGAATCCGGCGCGGGCTGTCCTGGAAGGCCTGGGCAGCCGACCTCGACGAGCATCTCCAACACATCGAACGGCTCTTCTCGCCGCGGCTCTTCATCGTCGGCGGTGGGATCAGCAAGAACGCCGACAAGTTCCTCCCCCGCCTCACGGTCCGGGCCGAGGTCGTCCCCGCGGCGCTCCGAAACGAGGCCGGGATCATCGGCGCCGCCATCGCCGCCGTCGACCAGGCGGACGATGCGGCCCGGCCGGCGGCGGTGGCTTCGGGAGCTGAGGCGGCCGTGCGGCGGCGGCGCTCCGGGAAAGGCCGTTCGGGAGGGTCGGCGGCTCACTCGACGGGGCAGGGCGTGGAGGAACGAGCCGGCGCCTGAGCGCTCCGGCAGGTGGGCTCGCCCCTCGACACGGGGATTATCGGCACCGAGGACGCTTTGCACCCCTCGCCGCGGGCCGCCGCCGTCCGCACTCTGGACATCTTCTCCTGAGGCGAGCGTTGTCGGCGGCCCAGGGACCCTCCCGGCTTCGCCTGCGCGGCCGAGACGAACCACGGCTCGCGAATTCCCACCTGGTGAGCGCCGGAGCGCACGAAGGCGCTCCCACGCCCACCTGGCGAGCGTACGGCGCCGTCCCGGGAAACGCCCGTCGCCACGCTGGCCCCGACGCGGACATACGCTCGCGACACGCGCCTTTGTCCCAACGGCTGTCCCAACGGCGCCGGGTCGGCCGGCTCCAATCGCAGCACCTTGCGTGGGAGCGCGCCCAGGAGAGCGTCAGCCTGTGCTCGGGCACGCGATCACAGGCACCCGCTGGCCCGATGGAGCCCTCGGCCACGGCGATAACGCCCTCCCGGTGGGAACATGTCCATGGTGGGCCGGGCCGGGGTCCACGGTGGGCCCGGCCAGGCGACCCGATGGCGGGACGGCACTCCTAGGCGTCGCCGTCGGCTGCCCGTCCCGAACGGTCCAGGCGCGGACCCCGGCCCGCCTCGGCAGCACCCCGCCCGGTCACCAGTTCGGGCGGTACCGGCCGTCCCAGCAGGTAGCCCTGGGCGTAGTCGCAGCCACGGCGGCGGAGGAACGCCAGCTGCTCTCTCGTCTCCACCCCCTCGGCCACGACCTGAAGTCCCCGCTTGTGGGCAACGGTGATGATCGCCTGCACGATCGCCGCATCGACCTGCTCGGCCAGGGCGTCACGGACGAAGCCCTGGGAGATCTTCACGACGTCGACCGGCAGAACACGCAGCTGGCCAAGGGACGAATAGCCCGTTCCGAAGTCGTCCATGGCCACCCGGACACCGAGCTCCCGTAGGCGATGGAGGGCCTCGTGACCGGCACCCGACGGCTCGACGAGGGCGGTCTCGGTGAGCTCGACCACGAGGTCGCTCGGTCGCAGAGCGAACTCGTCGAGCACCTGCGCGACCTGGTCGGCCCACTGCGGGGCGACCAGCTGCTTGGCGGACACGTTGACCGCCACCGACCACGCCGGGAGTCCAGCGTCCCGCCACGACCGAGCCTGGCGACAGGCCGCCCGCAACACCCATTCGCCCACCGAGTGGATGAGACCCGTCTGCTCCAGGACGGGAATGAACTCGGTCGGGCCGACCAGACCGTGACCGGGCCGGTCCCAGCGGAGGAGCGCCTCGAAACCGACGACACGCCGGCGGGAGAGCTCGACGATCGGCTGATAGTGGAGTCGGAACTCCTCCCTTGCCAGGGCCAGCCGGAGCGCCCGCTCCAGGTCCAGGCGAGCGCGGGCCTCGGCCTCCATGTCCGAGGCGAAGAAGCTGTAGCGGTGGCCACCTTCCTGCTTGGCCCGGTACATCGCAGCGTCCGCGTGGCGGAGCAATGCCGAGACGTCGTCGCCATCATCCGGGTAGAGGCTGATCCCGATGGAGGTGGTCAACATGATCCTGACCGAGGACCCGCTCGGTTCCTTCGCCGTGTACGGTCGACTGACGGCATCGAGGATCTTCCGGGCCACCCCTTCGACGTCTCGAGCGGGCCCGACGTCCTCCACGACGACGACGAACTCGTCGCCGCCGAGGCGGGCCACGGTGTCCCCTCGCCGAACCATCCGTTGCAGCCGGCGAGCCGTCGATCGCAAGACGGTGTCGCCGGTCTCGTGTCCGAAGCTGTCGTTCACGAGCTTGAAGCGGTCGAGATCGAGGCAGAGCACCCCGACCGACCGCCGGTGCCGGCTCGCCGCGATCATGGCCCGCTCGAGGCGATCGGCCAGGAGGCGCCGGTTTGGCAGACCCGTCAGGGCGTCGCGGTAGGCGAGTTCCTCGATGCGAGCCTCGAAGGCCTTCCGGTCGCTGATGTCCCGGGCGATGGTCGAGAGGAACGCGACATCGCCGTTGGGGTCTCGATGCGCGACGATGGTCTGAAGGACGGGCACCTCCCGCCCGTCGCGCGTCTGAAAAGCCGTCTCGCCGACCCACGTCCCACGCTGGATCGCCGTCGGGATGCCCTCGCCCAGAACGCGTCTGGCTGCCCACCGGGGATGGGCGTCGGGGATCTGGAGGGTCGAAACGTCATCCCCGGCACCCAGGCCGAGCAACCGCCGGGCGCCCGGGTTCAGGTACTGGACCCGGTGGGCGACATCAGCGATGGCTACGAAGTCCGGCGTCGCCTCGACGATCGAGCTGAGGCGCTCCCGCTCGGCCTCCAGCTCCTTGCGCCGGGTGATGTCCTGGATCTGTGAGATGAAGAAGAGCGGTCGGCCCCGGGTATCACGGACGAGCGAGACGCTCAGCAACACCCATACGATCCGACCCTCCTTGCGGATGTAGCGCTTCTCCATCTGATACGTCTGGATCCGGCCCTCGAGCATCCGGCGGACGTAGACCAGATCGGTTTCGAGGTCGTCGGGGTGGGTGATGTCCTGGAACGTCAGCCGCAGCAGCTCCTCCTCCGAGTAGCCCGTCAGCTCGCAGAGTGCCCGATTGACCTTCAGCCACCGGCCGTCCGGGGCCACCAGGGCCATGCCGATGGCGGCGAACTCGAAGGCGCTTGCGAACTGCTGCTCGCTGAGCTGGAGCCGACCCTCGAGGGCGATCTGGGCGCTGAGGTCGTCGATGACGGCTATGACGCCGGGTCCCTCGGGCAGGGGCACCCCCGTCAGGGTCACCCGGACCGGGATCCCATCCTGACGTCCCGGGATCGGCAGGGCGGCCTTGAGGCTCGAGACCGTCGTGCCGTCCGCCGCCTCGCGCGCCAGCGCGGCGAGCCCATCGATCGGGACTAGCTCCGTCAGCTCCCGGTCACGGACTGCCTCCGGCGAGAGGCCCAGCCAGTGGAGAACTCTTGGATTGGCCGACCAAACCCGGAGGTTCGGGCCCAGGACGAGGACGCCGAAGGGGAGGTTCGCGAAGGCGGCCTCCGCGGACGCCTCGAGCGCCGAAATGACCCGGCGATCCATGGCGACGTAGGCGTCGACAGCCAGGCCCATGTCGAGCAGGAGGACCTTCGTGAGCGCCTGGAGGGTGGCGATGAACTCCTCGTGATCGCCGGCGAGGCGGCGCCAGATCTCCGGGATGAGCTCGGAGAGGTACCAGCCGTAGGCGCCGAAGTACCAGGCGGGCGCCAACCCGATCCGCTGGTGGACGACGCCGACGCGCAGCCGGTCGCGGACGTACCGGAGATCGTACGTACCCGCGGTGAGCGTCCCGAAATAGCGAGCCTGGCTCTGCCGCAACCGCTCAACGGTCTCGGGATCAGGGAGCAACCGTGCGGTCTCTTCGAAGGCCAGCAGGTGGTCGTAGAAGGAGCGACTGAACGGCTCGGCGTAGTCTTGTAGGAGCGCATGGAGCGTGCGGAGTCGGGCGAGGTCGGCCTCCTCCAGCCGAAGGAAGGCAAGGCGGCGGGCGACGGCGGCATCGTCGAGGAGCATGTCCCGCGCTAGCAGCCCGGCGAGCGAGTCGATGGGCAGGGCTCCCCCCCCCCCTAATGGCTCTTCCCTGTCGGCGGCGACCCTTCCCTCGCCTTGGGTCTCGGTCGGCGTCGATCCTGCTCATGCGGTCGCTCCTGCGGAAACGCCAGCCTAGGATGACGACACATCCTATCAGCCGCCCTGACAAGATTCTCAGCCTCGCGGTACCCGCCACCGTCGGCCGGACTGCAGCCGCCCCCCCTGCCAACGGTCCCGGACAGCCCCGACGTCCCCGGGGGCCCCATCTGCCGAGATAGCCCGAGCCCGCCGCCAGCGGACCCGAACCAGCCGCCAGCGGACCCGAGCCCGCTGCCGGCGGACCCGAGCCAGCCACCACGGACCCGAGCCCACCCAGCCCCGGCCGACCGGACGCCCCGACCCCGGTTGATAATCGCCGGGTGGACGGCCCGCTGCCAGGCTTCGACCTCGCCCTCAGCCCCCAGCTGCGCTTCATCCTCGACCTCGGGGCGGCCCTCGCCGCGGCCCTTGTCGGCGGCGCCATCGCGGTCCGGCTCCGACAGCCGGCCGTCGTCGGCTACGTGGCGGCGGGCATGGCGATCGGACCCTTCACCCCCGGCCTCGCCGCCGACCCGGAGCAGATCTCCGCCCTCGCCGAGATCGGCGTCATCCTCCTCCTCTTCGCCCTCGGCGTCCAGTTCTCGATCCGCGAGCTCGTCGAGGTGCGGCGGGTCGCCGTCCTCGGCGGGGCCGTCCAGGTCGTGGTCATCCTCCTCGCCGGCGCCGGAGCCGGCCTGGGGCTGGGGCTCGGGCCGACGGCGGCCCTCGTCCTCGGCGCCTGCCTCTCGATCAGCTCGACCCTCGTCCTCGTCAAGGTCCTCATCGAGCGCGGCGAGCTCGACAGCCTCCACGGCAAGAACGCCGTCGGCTGGATGATCCTCCAGGACATGGCGACGATCGTCTTCATCGTCGCCCTGCCGCCCCTCGCCGGGGGCGACCTCGTCGGTCCCCTCCTCCTCGCCCTCGGCCGAGCGGCGATCTTCCTCGTCCTCGCCTTCGTCCTGGGGACCCGGCTCCTACCGGCCCTCTTCGCGGCCGTCGCCCGCCTCCAATCGGCCGAGCTCTTCTCGCTCGCCGTCATCGGCACCGCCCTCGTGACCGCCTTCGCCTCGAGCGCCATCTTCGGCCTCTCGCTCGCCCTCGGCGCCTTCGTCGCCGGCCTCCTCGTGTCGGAATCGGACCTCTCCTACCAGGCCGCGGCCGAGGTCATCCCCTTCCGCGACCTCTTTGCCGTCCTCTTCTTCGTCTCGGTCGGGATGCTCATCGATCCCGGCGCCCTCGCCGCCGCCCTACCGGTCGTGGCCGCCCTCGTCGTCGTGGCGGCCCTCGGCAAGGCGGTCGCCGCTTCGGGCCTCGCCTGGCTCCTCGGCCTTCCGGTCCGCTCGGCCCTCCTCCTCGGCGGAGCCATTGCCCACGTCGGCGAGTTCAGCTTCCTCCTCGCGCAGAACGCCCTGAGCCTCGGCCTCTTCGATCGAACCGCCTACAACCTCGTCCTCGGGACGGCGGTCGCGAGCATCCTCGTCCACCCGCTGACGATGCGGGCCGCCGAGCGGCTCGTGCTCGGCTACGAGACCCGCGTGAGCCGGCGTGCAACGCTGTCGCAGGAACGCGCGACCGCACAGACCGCCGGCGAGGCGGCGGCGCTCGAGTCGGCCACGGTGGAGCCGGCGTCGGCGCCCGCCGCTCCCCCCGGCCTCAGCCGGACCGAGCGCGAGGGGGTCGCCGGTCCCGCGGAGACGCGCCGGACCATCGTCGTCCTGGGAGCGGGTCGGGTCGGCCGGCTCGTCCTCGCCGCCGTCCGGGCCCGGGGGTTTCGGGCCGTCGTCGTCGACCGCGACCAGCGCCGGCTCGAGGAGGCGGCCCGGCTCGGTGCGGCGACGATCTACGGCGACGCCGCGAACCCCCAGATCCTCGCCCGGACTGGTCTGGAGCGGGCCCGGGTCCTCGTCGTCGCCATCGGCGATCCCCTGGCGACCCGGCTCGCCGTCGAACGAGCGCGCCGGATCAACCCGGACCTCCAGATCGCCGCCCGGGCCCGCGGCCGGCGCCACATCCGCGAGCTCCGGCTTAGCGGCGTGGGTCGGGTCGCCGACCCGGAGGCCGAGGCCGCCTTCGAGCTCGCCCGGCACGCCCTTCAGCGGATGGGGGTCTCGGGTCCCGAACTCAACGCGATCGTCGTCGGGCTGCGGCGCGACTACTACGGTCCGTAGCGCGGCTCCGTCGCCCGCGGTGGCCCCAACGGGGAACGCCCCACAGAGCGGCCGGCAGGACTCGCATCGACATCTCGCCATATTCGCGGCAAACTGGTAAAATTGCTCGATCGTGAAGACGACGATCGACCTCCCGGACGAACTTCTCCGAGCGGTCAAGATCCGGGCTGCAACCGAAGGCCGCCGATTGCGGGACGTCGTGGCCGACCTAATTCGAATCGGGTTGCAGGAGGAGACACTGCCACCGCGGCAGGCCCCCGTCGGGGGACGAGTCAGCCTGCCCCTCGTGCAGTGTGCCCACCCGGCGACCCCCGACGAGGAGATGACGCCCGAGCGCGTTGCCGAGATCCTCGCGGCCGATGAGGCGCGATGGCACACGGTCGGCCGCTGATCCTCTGCGACACGAACGTGTGGCTCGCTCTCGCGCTCTCGGCCCACGTCCACCACGAGGTCGCGCGCCGTTGGCTCGAGTCAGTCGACGAGCCCGCGAGCATCTTCTTCTGTCGAACGACCCAGCAGGCGTTCCTTCGACTGCTGTCGAGTGCGGCCGTGCTGGCACCCTACGGCAGTCGACCGCTCACCAACGCGGAGGCATGGGCAGCCTACGACGCCCTCCTCGGCGACGACCGCATCGGCTTCGTTCTCCGCGAGCCGACCGGCTTGGAAGCGGTCTGGCGCAGCCTGGCAAGCCGAGCGACCGCTTCACCGAAGCTCTGGATGGACGCCTATTTGGCGGCGTTCGCCATCGCCGGCGGCTATCGACTGGTGACAACCGACGGCGGCTACCGGCAATTCCGCGGCCTTGAGTGCCTCATCCTCGGAGCGCACGGCTGATCGCTCGCAGCGGAGACCAAGGCGGATCGCCGGGGAGGGGGATCTACTCCTCGAAGGGAGCGACATCCGGGCGGCGCCGGCGGACCCAGTCGCGGAGCGCCCAGTACGTCGTCTTGAAGGCGACCTGCGGCCACGGGATCGCCTCCGGAGCGAAGGCCCGGATCTCCGTCGCCTCGGCGGTCGTTCGCGCGGACCCGCCGACGATCCGCGCCTCGAAGACGACGACGACGACCGCCGCCTCGAGGCGCGAGTAGAGGCCGACGATCTCGCCCGGCTCGACGACGAGCCCCGTCTCCTCGAAGGTCTCCCGGATCGCCGCCTCGGTCACCGTCTCGTCGACCTCGAGGAAACCGCCGGGCTGGGCCCAGAGCCCGGCGCCGGGCTCGATGCCCCGCCGGATGAGGACGACCTCGCCGGCCTCGGTGACCGGGAGCGTCGTCACGACGAGCCGCGGGTTCACGTAGGCGACGAGGCCGCAGGCCGGGCAGGCGAGCCGCTCCCGTTCGTCGCCGGGGATCCGGCCGAGCTCGAGGATCGCCCCGCAGCGGCTGCAGTAGTTCAGGGTCGCCGCGAGCCAGGCCGGGACGCCCTGCCCCGACCCGATGTCGGTCGAGCGGCCGTCGGGGCCCCGGCCGAGCTCAGCGATGAGCCGGCGCTCCGCGTCGACCGTTCGGTCCGTGTCGTCCACCGTTCGCTCCTCGGCCGTCACGCCGTCAGGGCCAGGACCGCCGCCCAGGCCGCTGCGGCGAAGCCGACCGCCGCCGGGACAAGCCAGGCGAGGCGGAACCAGCCGCGGCCCCGGTCGATCGGCATCCAGGCCCAGGCAGAACGCCAGATCCGGAGCATGGCGTCGGCCGTCGTGGCGAGGAGGAGCGGCGCCCCGACGAGGACGGCGAGCTTCACGAGCGGGTGGCGGAAGTCGAGCCCGAGGTTCAGGGCCGTGATGACGACGACCCCACAGACGAGAACGACGACCGAGAGCGAGATGTAGTGGGGGGCGAGGGGGGTCGGCCGGGTCTCCGGAACGGCCCGCGGGATCCGCCGCCCGGCATCGGCCGATCGGATCGGCTGGCGGTCGAGCACCGGCATCCCGGGCTCCCAGCGCGGGTCGTCGGGGCGGTTCGCGGCGGTCACGGCGGACCCTCGAGCGGGATCACTCCGACGACGAGAACCCTGCGACGTCGGCCAGATCGGCGTTCGAGGGGTCCTCGAGGACGGCGGTCGTCTGCCGGGCCCGGTAGGCGGCGAGTCGCTCGGCGAGGGTCGGATCGCCAAGGGCGAGGATGGCGCCCGCCAGGAGCGCCGCGTTCTCGGCGTTGCCGATGGCGACGGTGGCGACCGGGATCCCGCGCGGCATCTGGACGATCGAGAGGAGGGAATCGAGGCCGCCCAGGTGCTGGGTCGGGATCGGGACGCCGATGACCGGGAGCCGGGTCTTCGCGGCGAGCATCCCCGGGAGGTGGGCCGCCCCGCCGGCCCCGGCGATGATGACCCGGAGCCCGCGACCGGGGGCCGTTTCGGCGTAGCGGAAGAGCCAGTCGGGGGTCCGATGGGCCGAGACGACCCGGAGCTCGGCCGGAATGCCGAGTTCGGTGAGGACGGCGACGGCCCGCTCCAGGACGGGGAAGTCCGAACGGCTCCCGCCGACGACGCCGACGAGGGGTCGGTTCGCCCCGGTCGACTCCCCGGGCACCCCGGTCGACTCCGCCGACACGCCGCTCCGCTCGGCCGCCACCGCCTACTCCCCCTGGGCCTTCGAGAAGCCGTCCTCGCCGTCGTAGCGGCGGAGCTTCTCGACGTGGTTCCAGCCGGGGTAGACCGCGGCGATCCGATCGAGGAGGCGGCGGATCGCCTCGTCGGAGGCCTCGCCGTCCCGGGCGACGAAGCGGCACCGATAGTGGCGGACGTGGTCGGGGCTCGTCCCCGAAGGCGGGTACGTGACCGTGCCCCGGCTCGAGACGAACTTCAGCCGCAGCTCGTCGCCGGCGAGCGCCTCGAGCTTCGGCCCCAGCTCCTCGGGGAGCTCGTCGGTCTCGATGAAGACGTCGGCCCCCACAAGCTCGGTCCGGATCGCCGCGTAGCGCTCCGGCGCGTAGCTCCAGCGCGGCCGCGGGGTCGGCGGTTCGGCCGGTCGCCGCCGGGCACGGGCCGGTCCTCGCGACGGGCGCCGCCCCAGGTTCCCGATGACCGCGTCGGTGAAGCCGGTCGTCGAGGCCGCTTGCTCGACGTCGCCGCCGGTCTGGCGGACCAGATCCTGGGTCATCGCCCGCCCCTCCTCGAGAGTGACAACGACCGCGTCCTCGATCCGGTCGGCCGCTTCCGCCTCGCCGAGGTAGCGGAGCATCATGACCGCCGAGAGGATCATCGCCGTCGGGTTGATGACGTCCTTGCCGGCGTACTTCGGGGCCGAGCCGTGGACCGCCTCGAAGATCGCGATCCCGTCGCCGTAGTTCCCGGACGGCGCAAAGCCCAGCCCCCCGACGAGCCCCGAGGCGAGGTCGCTGATGATGTCGCCGTTGAGGTTCGTCGTGACGATGACGTCGAACTGGGCCGGGTTCTTCGCCAGCTGGTGGGCGACGTTGTCGATGATGAGATGCTCGGCGGCGATCCCGTCGGCGGCGTACTCGGCGGCGACCTCCTCGAAGACCCGCTTGAAGAGGCCCTCGGTCAGCTTCATGATGTTCGCCTTCGTCGCGCAGGTCACCTTCGAGCGGCCCTCGCGCCGGGCGAGCTCGAAGGCGTAGCGGATGACCTTCTCGCTGCCCTTGCGGCTGATGATCTTCAGGCACTGCCCGACGTCGGCCGTCTGCATGTGCTCGATCCCGGCGTAGAGGTCCTCGATGTTCTCCCGGACGACGACGAGGTCGATCCCCTCCCCGGCATAGCGGGTCGGGACGCCGGGCAGCTCGCGGGCCGGGCGGACGTTGGCGTACGTCTCGAAGAGCTTCCGGAGCGTCACGTTCGCGCTCTTCTCGCCGAAGCCGACCGGGGTCTCGAGGGGGCCTTTCAGGACGACCCGGGTCCGCTCGATGGATTCCCGGGTCTCCCGGGGCACGCCCGAGGTGTCGCCGCGCCGGAAGACGGCCGCCCCCGCCTCCGCCTCCTCCCACTCGATCGGGACCCCGGCGGCGGCGATGATCCGCTGGGCGGCGCGGACGACCTCGGGGCCGACGCCGTCGCCGGGGATGACGGTGACGCGGTGGGGTTGGCTGGTCATGGGGACTGGGCTCCTCTCTGGGACGACGCTGATGCTCCTCGGTCGAGGCCGACGCGGACGGCCGGCGGTCGCGCAGGCGATCGCGCCGGCGATCGCGCGCGACTCGGGCCCCGACCGGGCCGGGGACGGCGCCGGCTCCGCCCCGATTCTGCCCGAAGCGGCCGGCGTCGGGGGCGGGCCGCCCGCGGCGGATCCGGCCGCGACGCGAGCGCCCGGCGGGCTACGCCCATCGAAGCGCGGCGAGCGCCCGGCGGGCCCGGTCGAGCGCCTCCCCCGCGCTCGACCCCCCGACGACGGTCAGGTGGCCCATCTTCCGGCGCTCGAAGACCTCGCGCTTGTCGTAGAGGTGGAGGTGGACGGCGGGGTCGGCGAGGGCTTCGGCGACGCCGCGGAGGCGGGCCGGCCGCCGCGGCCCCGTCCCGAGGAGGTTGACCATCGCCGCCGGGCCGTGGGCCGCAGGTTCGCCCAGGGGGAGCCCGCAGATCGCGCGAACGTGCTGCTCGAACTGGCTCGTCGCCGCCCCTTCGATCGTCCAGTGGCCGCTGTTGTGAACCCGCGGGGCGAGCTCGTTCACGAGGACCCGGCCGTCGGGCATGACGAACATCTCGACGGCGAGGACCCCGACGTGGTCGATGGCCTCGGCGAGTCGGCTCGCGATCGCCGTCGCCGCGGCCTCGACCGACGGCGGCAGGCCGGAGGGGACGCTCGTCTCGGCCAGGATCCCGTCGGCATGGCGGTTCCGCCCGACCGGGAAGGGGACGAGACGCCCGTCGAGGCCCCGAGCGATGACGGCCGAGCACTCGGCGGCGAAGTCGAGCTCGACCTCGAGGAGGAGCGGCTCGCCCGGCTGCCGGCCAAGCCGCTCGAAGGCCGCCGACGGGTCGTCGGGGGCGGCAAGCCGGAGCTGGCTCCGGCCGTCGTAGCCGCCGAAGGGGGCCTTGAGCCGGAGCGGGCGGTCGGGGAAGCCGAGCGCCTCGGCCGCCGCCGCCAGCTCGGCGACGGTCCGCACCTCGCGCCAAACTGCGGTCGCGATCCCGAGCTCCGCGAGGAGCCGGCGCTCGGCGAGGCGATCCTGGCAGGCCCTGAGGGCGGCGAGCCCGGGGCGGACCGGAACGCGGGCGGCGACCTGCTCGACGACCGCGGCGTCGACGTGCTCGAGCTCGTACGTCACGACGTCGGACGCGGCGGCGAGGCGGAGGGCCGCAGCGACATCGTCGTAGGCGCCGACGACGACCTCGTCGGCGACGGCCGCCGCGGGGCAGGCCGGGTCGGGATCGAGGACCCGGATCCGGTAGCCCATCGCCCGGGCCGCCGAGCCGAGCATCCGGCCGAGCTGACCGCCGCCGAGGATGCCGATCGTCGCCGGCGGTTCGATCGATGGCGACCGCCCCCGGGCGGGTCGGGCGATCGGTCGAGCTTCGGCGGTGACCTCCACGACCGGCGAGTCTACGGGATCGTCGGGACCGGCGCGGGCGACGGCGGCGGCTCCGCTTCCCGGCGCGGCGGCCGAACCCGGATGAGGAGGAGGGAACCGGCGGCGAGGAAGAGGAGGCCGGTCGCGATCGCCACCCGGGGACCGGCGTCGAGCCCCGCCGAGACCGTCACCGCGTCGAGGACCCGCCCGGCGACGAAGATCGCGAGCGGTCCCGAGATCGAGTTGGCAATGTTCGCCAGACCCATGTAACGGCCGGCGGCGATCCGGGGGATGCAGGCGGTCATGAGGGCCCAGTCGACGGCGAGGTAGGCCCCGGCACCGACCCCGAGGAGGAGGACCGCCGGCATCGCCGCCTCCGGCGACGGCGCCCAGGCAAGGCCGAGGATGGCGAGCCCCGAGACGACCGCCGAGGCCCAGATGACCGGTTTGCGACCGATCCGGTTCGAGAGGGCGGCCCCGGGGAGGGTCCCGACCGCCGCGCCGACGGCAAGGAGAGCCGACCCGAGCGTCAGCCAGCCGGTCAGCGCGGCCCCCGACTGGTCGAGGGCGTCACGGACGTAGTAGAGACTGACGTTGACGAAGACGGCCGGGCCCATGAGGAAGAGGAGGCGGGTCGCGGTCATGAACAGGAACGCCCGCTCCCGGAGGGCGTCGAGGCCCCACGCCTCACCGGCGACGGCGACCCATGACCGCCCGTTCCGCCTCCGCGGCGCCGGCCCCTCCCGGACGAAGGCGACGGTCAGGAGGGCGAGGAGGAGCTCGATGACGCCGACGGCGACGAAGGGCGTCGCGTAGTCGCCCGTCGCCGCCCCGGTCGAGACGAGCGCCGCCCCGCCGATGACGCCGAGCGTCCGCATGCAGCCGAGGAGGCCGCTGGCGAGCCCGACCTGCCGGTCGGGGACGAGGTCCGGGACGTAGCCCTGGAAGGGTCCCTGGGCGAGGTTCGACGAGAACTGGAGCAGGAGGAGGAAGGCGCTCAGGGCCAGGATCGAGGACGACGTCGCGATGGCGACGATGAAGACGAGATCGAGAACCGCCCCCACGAAGATGTACGGCTTTCGCCGACCCCACCGCGAGACGGTGTAGTCGCTGAGCGTCCCGACCGTCGGCTGGACGAGGATGGCGACGAACGCGGCCAGGAGCTCGATGTTGCCCGAGACCGTTCCCCGCGCCCCGGCCCCGACGAGCGCCTCCACCTGATGCTGGCCGAAGATCTCGTAGCCGCCCCAGATGGCATTGATGCCGAACCAGTAGACGGAGATGGCGAGGAGCTGGCGCCACGGCAAGACGGCCGTCGGCCGCGCGCCGCGGTCGGCCAGGGGCAGCTCCCCCGCGATGACCGCGTCCGTCATGCTTCTTCCCTCGTCCTCACGGCGGGCTCACGACGGGCGGCCGATCGGGCGCCCGCGCCTCGACTACGATACCGGCGCCATGACCCCCCGAACAGCCCTTCTCCTCGACGTCGATACCGGCATCGACGACAGCCTTGCCCTCCTCTACGCCTGCGCCTCGCCCGATGTCGAGCTCGTCGCCGTGACCTGCGTCTCGGGCAACGTCGACGCCCGCCAGGTGGCGACGAACACCCGGGCCGTCCTCGAGCTCGTCGGCCGGACCGACGTCGAGGTCGCCCTCGGGCGCGAGACGCCCCTCGTCCGCCCCCTCCGGACGACCCCCGAGACCCACGGCCCCCGCGGGATCGGCTACGCCGAGCTCCCGCCTCCGAGCCGGCCGCTGAGCCGTCGCCACGCCGTCGACCTCCTCATCGAGGAGGCCCGGCGCCGGCCGGGCGAGCCGGTCCTCGTGACCCTCGGGCCGCTGACGAACCTCGCCGTCGCGGTGCTCCGGGAACCGGCCCTGCCGCGCCTCCTGCGGCGCTACGTCCTCATGGGCGGGGCGTATCGGGTGCCCGGCAACACCGCCCCGACGACGGAGTGGAACATCGCCTCCGACCCCGAAGCCGCCAAGGTCGTCTTCACCGCCTGGGCAGAGGCTGCCGAGCGCGGCGCTGCCCCGCGACCGGTCGCCCTCGGGCTCGACGTCACCGAGCGGGCGAAGTTCATCCCCGATCACCTCGTCGCCCTCGCCCGGCGGGCCGGCAGCCGCCCCGACGAGGCCCGCGCCGCGGCGAACGCGGCCGCCGGCAAGCCGGACGCCTCGGTTGCCTCGAACCCCGTCGTCCGCTACCTCGCCGACGCGCTGCGCTTCTACATGGAGTTCCACAGCCGCTACGACGGCTTCTACGGCGCCTTCGTCCACGACCCGCTCGCCGTCGCCGCCGCCCTCGACCCGTCCCTCGTCCGGACCGAGGCCCTCGCCGTCGACGTCGAGCTCGGGGGGACGCTCACGAGCGGCGAGACGGTCGCCGACTGGCGCCGGGTGTGGGGCCGCCCGCCGAACCTCGACGTTGCGGTCGAGGCCGACGTCGGGATCTTCTTCGACCGCTTCATCGAGCGGGTCGGCGACCTCGCCCGCCGGATTGGCGGTTGACCCTGGCGGAACGCCGACGGTCGTGGCACCCTATGCGGCGGAGGGATGAGCGGCCGTCGGAGCGCCGCTCGCAAGGATGGAGGATCGACGGATGGAACGCACGTCACCCTGGAGCCTCGCCCAGTTCACGACCCCGACCCTCGTTCTGATGGCGGTGGCCATCGCCATCAACATCGCCGTCGGGAACACCGTCCAGAACGTCATCCGACTGCCGATCTATCTCGATTCCATCGGCACCGTCATCGTCGGCGTCCTCGCCGGACCCCTCGCTGGCGCGGCGACCGGGATCCTGGCCAACGTCATCTGGGGCCTCACCATCGGCCCGAACACGATCATCCCCTTTGCCATCACGGCCGGCGTCATCGGCCTTCTCGCCGGGCTCTTCGGCCTCCGGGGCATCTTCTCGCCCCGGCGGGGCACGCAGGGTTGGGTTTGGGTGGCCGTGGCCGGCATCGTGACCGGCGTCGTGGCGGCCATCGTCTCGGCCCCCATCGCCTACCTGCTCTTCACCGGGGTGACCGGCGGCGGAACGGACGCCCTCGTCGCCTTCTTCCGGGGCGTTCTCGATAACGCCCTCGCCGCCACCTTCGCCCAGGGGATCGTGTCCGATCCCCTCGACAAGCTCGTCACCTACCTCGTCGCCAACGTCATCCTCCTCGCCGTCCCGGCGACGGTGAAGACGATCTTCCCGCAGGGAGAGCGGTCGGTCTGAATCCGCCTTCGGATGGTCGGCGGGCGACGGACGGACCATCTGGGCCGATCGATCCGCTCCTGCCCGCCGGCCACTCGGCTGGATCGGTCTGCCTCGCGCCGGGCCCCGAGTAGCCCTCGGTGACGAGCTTCTACGTCCCCGGCTCGGGCTGGCTCCATCGCCGCCACCCCTGGCCGAAGCTCCTGGTCGTCCTCTGGGCCGTCGTCGCGCCGTTCCTCCTGCCCCTCATCGTCCTGCCCGTCCTCATCGTCGGCGCCCTCGGCCTCGGCCTCGCCACCGGTCTCGGCCGCCGATACCTCCGGCTCGTCTTCTGGGGCACGCTCCCCATCGTCGCCTCCATCGTCCTCGTGAACGGCTTCTTCCTGCCGGGTGCCCGGGACGTCCTCCTCGCCATCGGCCCCTTCAACCTCACCCGAGAGGGCCTCGAGCTCGCCGCCCCGACGGCCGGCCGGGTCGTCGCCGCCATCGCCGTCACCCTCGCCTTCTTGACGACGACCCGCCCCGACGACCTCATGGAGGCGCTCATCGAGCGAGGAGCGAGCCCGAAGCTCGCCTTCGTGGTCCTCGCCACCATCCAGACGGTGCCCCGCATGCTCGACAAGGCCGCCCGCATCCTCGACGCCCAGCAGGCCCGTGGGCTCCCGACGACGGGCTCGGCGCTCGTCCGGGCGCGGGCCATCGTTCCCCTCGTCGGTCCCCTCGTCATCGGCTCCCTCATCGACGTCCGAGAGCGCGCCCTCGCCCTCGAGGCACGGGCCTTCGGGGCCGCCCACCAGCGGACGGCGTACCGTGTCCTGACCGAGGACGACACCGATCGCTGGTTGGCTCGAGCGGCCGGTCTCGGCTTCGTCCTCCTCGCCGTCTACCTGGTCCTCCGGGCCGGCGGCCTCATCTCGACGGCATGACCACGGAGCCCGGGCGCTCGGCTCGCCGGCCGACGCCCGCGTCCCTGCCGTCGGACGACCCGAGCACGATGGTCGGGTCGTCGTCCGTGCCGAGCGGAGCGGGTGCCGGCCTCGCCATCGAGGGGCTCACCATCCGCTACCACGGCCGCGAGGCCGATGCCCTGGCGAACCTCGATCTGCGAGTCGAGGCGGGCGAGCTCGTCGGCGTCGCCGGCCGGAACGGGGCCGGCAAGTCGACCCTCACCCTGGCCGCGGCTGGACTCATCCCGCGGATCATCCGAGCCCACGTCGCCGGCTCGGTAACTGTCGACGGCGAGCCCGTCCTCGGTACCGACCCCGCCCGTCGCCGCCACCGGGTGGGCATCGTCTTCTCGAGCCCCCACAACCAGATCTCGGCGACGAAGTTCACCGTCCGCGAGGAGCTCGCCTTCGGTCTCGAGAACATCGGGCTCCCTCGAACCGAAATGGACGCCCGGATCGAGCGCGTGATGGCTGATCTCGCCATCGATCACCTCGCCGATCGCTACCCGTATCACCTCTCGGGGGGCGAGCAGCAGCGGGTCGCCATCGCCAGCGTCCTCGTCATGGGGAGCGACGTCCTCGTCCTCGACGAGCCGACCGCCCAGCTCGACCCGGTCTCGGCGGCCACCGTCGTCGAGCTCCTGGAGGGGGAGCGGGCGCGCGGCATCGCCGTCCTCGTGGCCGAGCACGCCGTCGGGGTGCTCCTCCGAACGGGTCGCTGCCTCCTCCTCGAGGCCGGGCGGACCGTCGCCCTCGACGCCCCGAGTCGCGCTCTCTCGGCGCGGACTCTGCAGCCGCTCGGTCTCCGACCGCCGACGGTCCTCGCCCTCGCCGCGCTTGCCGGCGTCGCTGACCGCGACGCGTTCGACGAAGCAGCGGTCGCGGCGGCGCTGGCCCGGCGGAGGGCCGCCGAGGGGGTCCGGCCGTTCGGCGTCGAGGTCCCCGCGACCCGGTCAAGCCCCGCCACACCCTGGGACCCGGTCCGCGACCACCCGCCGACGGCCGTCGAGATCAACGGCCTCGTCCACCGCTATCCCGGCGGCGTCGAGGCGGTCCGCGGCGTCAGCCTGACGATCCCACCCGGGCAACGCGTCGCCATCGTCGGCCAGAACGGGTCCGGCAAGACGACCCTCGTCAAGCACCTGAACGGCCTCCTCCGACCCGCCGCCGGTGAAGTCCGGATCGGCGGCGAGCCGGTGGCGGCGCGGCCGGTGTTCGAGCTCGCCCGGACCGTCGGCTTCGTCTTCCAGGACCCCGACGACCAGCTCTTCAACCGGACCGTGGAGCGCGAGGTCCGCTTCGGCCCGGCGAACCTCAGGCTCCCCGAGGCGACGATCGAACGGCTCGTCGAGGCGGCCCTCGTGGCGACGGGCCTTGCCGACCGCCGCGCCGCGAACCCCTACGACCTCGGGCTCTCGGAGCGGAAGCTCGTCGCCCTCGCCAGCGTCCTGGCCATGGATCCGGCGGTCCTCGTCCTCGACGAACCGACGACCGGCCAGGACGGTCCGGGGATCGAGCGGATCGGGGCCATCGTCGATGCCGTCGCCGCCGCCGGTCGGACCGTCGTCGCCATCACCCACGACATGGAGTTCGCCGCCGAGCACTTCGAGCGGATCGTCGTCATGCGAGCCGGTGAGGTCGTCCTCGACGGGGCGCCGGCCGAGGTCTTCGCTCCGGAGCAGACGGCCGTCCTCGCCTCGACGGGGCTCGAGCCACCGGTGGCCGCCCGGATCGGGGCGCTCCTCGGGCTCGGCTCGACGCCGACGCTCCGTTCGCTCCTCACCGCCCTGGCCGGCCGCGGCTCCGGGCCGGCTGCGTAACCTTCGGGACCCTCGGCGCCCCCTTCGGGACCCTCGGCCCGTGACGCGACTTGACGGCCGGGCGAGGATGGGGCAAGAAGGAGGTCCTCCGATGCGTGTCCTGCTCGCCATCGACGGCTCCGCACCGGCCGACCGGGCTCGCCAGCTCGTCGGCGTCCTGCCCTGGCCTTCTGGCACGGAGATCCGGGTCGCCGCCGCCCTCGAGCCGTCCGTCCACCTGCTCGGCCTCCCGTGGCGCACGGCATCGTCCGAGGGGCCGCTCCTCCCCGTCGAGGAGACCCTCGTCCGGCGCCTCTGGGACGCCCTCCAGAACGCGGTCCGCGACCTCGAGCGCGCCGACCTCGTCGTCGACCCGATCCTCCTTCGCGGCCGGCCGGCGAGCGCCATCGTCGAGGAGGCCCGTGACTTCGAGGCCGACCTCATCGTCGTCGGGAACCGCGGGCACGGGACCCTAGAGACGATGCTCCTCGGCTCGGTCTCGGCCGAGGTCGTCGACCACGCCCCGTGCCCCGTCCTCGTCGCCCGGAACGGGCGCGTCCGCTCGATCCTCCTCGCCCACGACGGGTCCGAGGCCGCCGACCACGCGACCCTCGTCCTCCGCGAGTGGCCGATCTTCCGGGACGTACCGGTCACCGTGATCTCCGTCGCCGACGTCGCGATCCCCTGGAGCGCCGGCGTCGCCCCGGGCGTCTACGACGAGGTCCTCGAGTCGTACAACGCCTCCGTCGACGAGGCCCGCCGCCAGCACGAGGACATCGCTCGGTCCGTCGCCGACCAGCTCCGGGACGTCGGGTACCGGGTCAGCGTCGAGGTCCGGGAGGGGAACCCGGCCGAGCAGATCGTCGCCTACGCGAAGGCGCACCCGATCGATCTCATCGTCATGGGCACCCGCGGTCACACCGGGCTGGCGCGGCTCCTCCTCGGGAGCGTCGCCCGGCGGGTCCTCGTCCACGCCCCGACGTCGGTCCTCGTCGTCCGCGAGAAGGCCCACGTCGGACCGGTCGACACCGCCGCCTCGACGAGCGAGGCCCGACCGTAGGCGAGCGCGGCGGCGCCGATCCCTGCGGCGCCGATCCCTGCGGCGCCGATCCCTGCGGCACCGCGGGCGTACCCTTGGGCCGTCACGGAGCCTTCCCGCTCCGACCAAGGATGCTCCGATCAAGGACGGAGGCACACGATGACGACCGCCCCGAGTCGGCCCGCTGCGCCGCCGGCCGGCCCCCTCTCGCCCGACGAGCTCCGCCGCATCGACGCCTACTGGCGGGCCGCGAACTACCTCTCGGTCGGCCAGATCTACCTCCTGGACAACCCGCTCCTTCGCGAGCCGCTCCGCCCCGAGCACGTCAAGCCCCGCCTCCTCGGCCATTGGGGGACGACCCCGGGGCTGAACTTCATTTACGCCCACCTCAACCGGATCATCCGGAACTGGGACCTCGACGCCATCTACGTCATCGGTCCCGGGCACGGCGGTCCGGCGGCCGTCGCGAACGCCTACCTCGAGGGCACCTATAGCGAGGTGTACCCGGCCGTCGGCCGCGACGTCGACGGCCTCCGGGCCCTCTTTCGCCAGTTCTCCTTCCCGGGCGGCGTCCCGAGCCACGTCGCGCCCGAGACCCCGGGCTCGATCCACGAAGGGGGCGAGCTCGGCTACGCCCTCGCCCACGCCTTCGGTGCGGCCTTCGACAACCCCGACCTCGTCGTCTTCTGCATCGTCGGCGACGGCGAGGCGGAGACCGGGCCGCTCGCCACGAGCTGGCACTCGAACAAGTTCCTCGACCCGGTCCGGGACGGCGCCGTCCTGCCGATCCTCCACCTCAACGGCTACAAGATCGCGAACCCGACGGTCCTCGCCCGGATCCCCGACGCGGAGCTCCTCGCCCTCGTTCGCGGCTACGGCTACGAACCGATCCTCGTCGAGGGCGACGACCCGCCGGCGGCCCACCAGGCGATGGCTGCCGCCCTCGACCGGATCGTCGAGACGATCCACGCCATCTGGCGCCGAGCTCGCGAGGAGGGCGATCGGCGCCGGCCGACCTGGCCGATGCTGATCCTCCGGACCCCGAAGGGCTGGACCGGGCCGAAGGAGGTCGACGGGCAGCGGATCGAGGGAACCCACCGCTCGCATCAGGTGCCGCTCGGGGAGGTCCGGACGAACCCCGCCAACCTCGCCCGGCTCGAGGCCTGGCTCCGGAGCTATCGACCGGAGGAGCTCTTCGACGAGCGGGGCGCCCTCGTCCCCGAGCTCGCCGCCCTGCCGCCGAAGGCCCACCGGCGGATGAGCGCGAACCCGAAGGCGAACGGCGGCCTCCTCCTCGTCGAGCTGGCCCTCCCCGACTTTCGGGACTACGCCGTCGAGGTCCCGCACCCCGGGACGACGACGAGCGAACCGACTCGGGTCCTCGGGGCCTATCTCCGGGACGTCGTCCGTCGCAACCCCGACCGCTTCCGGATCTTCGGCCCCGACGAGACCGCCTCGAACCGCCTCTCGGCCGTCTTCGAGGCGACGGCGAAGACCTGGGTCGCCGAGACGTCCCCCGACGACGAGCTCCTCGCCCCCGACGGCCGGGTCATGGAAGTCCTCTCCGAGCATCTCTGCCAGGGCTGGCTCGAGGGCTACCTCCTGACCGGGCGCCACGGCCTCTTCAACTGCTACGAGGCCTTCATCCACATCGTCGACTCGATGTTCAACCAGCACGCGAAGTGGCTGAAGGTGACCCGCCAGGTCCCCTGGCGCCGCCCGATCGCCTCGCTCAACTACCTCCTCTCCTCCCACGTCTGGCGCCAGGATCACAACGGCTTCAGCCACCAGGACCCGGGCTTCATCGACCACGTCGTGAACAAGAAGGCCGAGATCATCCGGGTCTACCTCCCGCCCGACGCGAACACGCTCCTCTCGGTCGCCGACCACTGCCTCCGGAGCCGCAACTACGTCAACGTCATCGTCGCCGGCAAGCAGCCGGCCCTCAATTGGCTCTCGATGGACGAGGCAGTCCTCCACTGCACGAGGGGAATCGGGATCTGGCCCTGGGCCTCGAACGACGAGGGCGGCAAGCCGGACATCGTCCTCGCCTGCTGCGGTGACATCCCGACCCTCGAGACCCTCGCCGCCGTCGGCCTCATCCGGACCCACCTCCCCGAGCTCCGGGTCCGGGTCGTGAACGTCGTCGATCTCATGCGCCTCCAGCCGCCGAGCGAGCACCCCCACGGTCTCTCCGACGTCGAGTTCGATTCACTCTTCACGACCGACCGGCCGATCGTCTTCGCATATCACGGCTACCCGTGGCTCATCCACCGCCTGACGTACCGGCGCCGAAACCACGGAAACCTTCACGTCCGCGGCTACAAGGAGGAGGGCACGACGACGACGCCGTTCGACATGGTCATGCTCAACGACCTCGACCGGTTCCACCTCGTCATGGACGTCATCGACCGGGTTCCGGGGCTGGGCCCGCGGGCGGCCCACGTCCGCCAGCTCATGGTCGACCGGCGACTCGAAGCCCGAGCCTACACCCGCCGCGAAGGCGAGGACGCCCCGGAGATCCGGAACTGGACCTGGCCGTACTGAGGCTCCGGGGGCCGGAGCGCATTCCCGCCGTCCGTGCCACGCTCCGGCCGGCGCTTCGGGCCCCGGGCGGCGTGTTCTCCGAACACCAGACCGGCCGCACGCCCCGTGCCGGCAGCCCACGTTCCCGCCGTTCGGTGTTGGGTCCGCACCGAAGCGGCCGACGAGGTCTGGACGCGGGTGAATGCCCGAGGCCTTCGATCCAGCCACTTCTGGGACGAGCCCGGCCTCGTCGCGAGCCGCCTCCTCGCCTACGAGGTCTGGACGCGGGTGAATGCCCGAGGCCTTCGATCCAGCGACGGAGCGCACGTCGAGGCGCTCTTCGCTCGGATCGCCTTCCTCGAGCTCGCCCCGCCGGTCCTGGCCCGGGCGCTCGAGCCCTTCCCGGTCCCGGTCCGCACCCTCGACGCCCTCCATCTGGCGTCCCTCGACTTCCTTCGAACCCTCGGCGGGCAGCCGCAGCTGGCGACGTACGACGAGCGGATGGCCGGCGCCGTGGCCGCCCTCGGGATCCCGCGCCTCGCCCTCTAGCCGGGTCGGCCCGCCCGCGGGTTCCGAGCCCGCGCGACGTGCCAGCCGTCAGAGCACGTAGAGCGTGAGGAAGAGCGTCAGCCAGACCGCGTCGACGAAGTGCCAGTAGTAGCTGACCGCCTCGGCCGGCGTGTCGTGCTCGCGGTCGACGAGCCCGAGCCGCGCCCGGTTCAGGACGACGGCGATCCCCACGAGCCCGCCGAAGACGTGGGCCCCGTGGAAGCCGGTCAGCGTGTAGAACGTGCTCCCGAAGACCCCGTCGGCGAGGCCGAAGCCGTTGTGGGTGAACTCCCAGGCCTGGACGACGAGGAAGATCGCCCCCAAGACGAGCGTCGCCGCCAGCCCCCGGACGATGCCCCGCCGGTCGTCGGCCCGCGCCCGCCCCACCGCCCAGGCGATCGTCCCGCTGCTCGAGAGGAGGATGAGCGTGTTCGCGGCGACGAGCCCGAGCTCCGGGCGGTGGATCGTCGAGAGCGGCGGCCAGCTCGGCGCCTCGGCCCGCAAGACGAAGTAGGCGGCAAAGAGGGCCCCGAAGAGCATGACCTCGGAGAGGATGAAGAGCCGGACCCCGAGGAGGAGGCGCCGGCGTTCGGCAGCCCGGGCCGCCGGGTCGGCCGTCGCCGCGCCGTGCCCACCGGCCGCAGGACCGGCGAGGGCCGCTTCGATCCCGCTCACCGCCGAGCTCCCAGCGGCTGCGGTGCCGCCGTCGACGGTCCGGGGAGGGGCGCGCCGTAGTCATAGGGCCCACCCGTCACGATCGGCGGCCGCTCGAAGTTCTCGACCGGCGGCGGCGAGCCAACCTGCCATTCGAGGGTCCGCGCCCGCCAGGGGTTCGCCTCGGCGACGACCCGCGACCGCAGCGCCCGGACGGCCCCGGCCGCGAAGACGAGCATCGAGACGCCGACGACGAAGGCGGCCGCGCTGATCCAGAGATTGAGGGGCCCGAGCTCCGGCGGATAGTCGGCGATCCGCCGCCGCATCCCCTCGATCCCGGCCGCGAACATCGGCAGGAACGTGGCGTTGAAGCCGAGGAAGAAGAGCCAGAAGTGGGCCCTGGCCCACGCCTCCGGGAAGACCCGGCCCGTCAACTTCGGGAACCAGTAGTAGAACCCGGCGAAGAGACCGAAGATCATCCCGCCGACGATCGTGTAGTGGAAGTGGGCGACGACGAAGTAGGTGTCGGTCAAATAGAGATCGGTCGGCACGTCGGCGAGGTAGACGCCGGTGACGCCGCCGACGAGGAAGCACCACAAGAAGCCGAAGACCCAGAGCATCGGCGGGGCGAACCGGATCCGCCCGAGCCAGATCGTCCCGAGGGCCGAAAGGAAGACGATCCCCGTCGGGACCGAGATGAGCTCGGTCGTGACCATGATCGGGATGTGGAGGAAGTCGGCCATCCCGCTCACGAACATGTGGTGGGCCCAGACCATGAAGCTCAGGATCCCGATGGCGATGAACGAGGCGACGGCGAGCGGGTAGGCGAAGAGGGGCTTGCGGGCGAAGACCGGCGCCACCTCGAGGATCGCTCCGAAGGCCGGCACGGCCATGATGTAGACGGCCGGATGCGAGTAGAACCAGAAGAGGTGTTGGTAGAGGATCGGGTCGCCGCCGCCCGCCGGGGCGAAGAAGCTCGTCCCGAGGAGCCGATCGAAGAGGACCATGGTCAGCCCGGCGGCCACGACCGAGGTCGCCAGGAGGGCGATGCTCGCCGTCACGATGAGCGACCAGACGAAGATCGGGATCCGCGAGAGCGTCATCCCCGGCGCCCGCAGCCCGGCGACGGTGACGAGGAAGTTCACGGCGCTCAGGATCGAGCTGACGCCGAGGGTGACGAAGGCGCTCACGAAGGCCTGCTCGCCGAGGTTCGCCCGCTCGCTCAGGGGCGGGTAGGCCGTCCAACCGGTGTCGTAGCCGCCGAGGAGCGGGTTCAAGAGGATGACGCCGAGGGCCGGCGGGACGAGCCAGTAGCTCAGCGCGTTCAGCTTCGGGAAGGCCATGTCCCGGGCCCCGATCATGAGCGGCAGGAGGTAGTTGCCGAGGCCGCCGACGATGGCGTTGAGGGCGACGAAGATCATGAGCGTCCCGTGGGTGCTCATAATCGTGTTGTAGGCGTCGCGGTCGAGGAGCTGCTGACCCGGCAGGGCCAGCTCCAGGCGCATGACGAGGGCGAAGGCCCCGGCGATGAAGAGGAGGACGAGGAACGTCGTCAGGTACTGGAGCCCGATGACCTTGTGGTCGGTCGTGAAGCGGAAATACCGGGAGCGGTCGCCGGCCCGACCGTGGGCGGCGTGCTCGTCGGCCGGGTCGATCGGGCGACCGAGGGCCCAGGCGAGCCAGAACCGGAAGGCGCCGATCCCGGCCAGCCAGCCGACGAGGCCCCCGAGGTAGCCGAACAGGAGCAGGTGGGCCGGGGTGATGACGAGGCCCGCTGCGGCCGCCAGACCCGGCGGCACGAGCCCGATGATCGCCCCGCCGAGGGCCCCGAGGATCGCCCGCGGCAGCCCCGGCGTCGCAAGACGCCGGACACCGATCGCCGTCATCGTTCCCTCCCGTTCCGTGCTCGTCATGGCTGGGCGGCCTGGCGCTGGGTCGCCACCCAGGCCTCGAAGTCGGCCGCCGACAGGACTGCGACGTTCGCCGTCATCCGGGTGTGCCCGAAGCCGCAGAGCTCGGCGCACTGGACCCCGTAGCCGCCGATCTCGGTCGGCGTCACCGTGATCGTCGTCGTCCGACCGGGAACGGCGTCCATCTTCACCCCGAAGGCGGGGACGAAGAAGGAGTGGACGACGTCCCGTGAGGTGATCGTGATGAGGATCCGCTCACCGACCGGCACAACGAGCTCCTTGCTCTGGATCCCGAGGTCGGGATAGTCGAAGCGCCACTGCCACTGGAGCGCCGTCGCCTGGACCCGGAGGTCATGGGGCTGGGTGTCGCTGCCCCGGATTTCGAGGAGACCGATCGCCCCATAGAGGGCGAGGAAGGCGACGAGGCCCAGGGTCACGACGAGCCAGCCGATCTCGAAGGCCCGGTGCCCGTGGATCGCCGGGCCGTCGGCCAAGTCGTCGTCGCGGGCCCGGAAGCGGACCGCCGAGTAGACGAGGCCGACGACGACGAGGGCGAGGACCGGGACGGAGACGACGGTCAGGAGGACGAAGGCGCCGTCGACGACCCCGGCCTCCCGCGAAGCGACGATCGGCAGGATCCGGCCGACGGCGAGGACGGCCGCGATCCCCAGGATCGAGACGACCAGCCAGATCGCCCCGGCGACGGCGAGGTGGCGGCGAGCTTCGGAGCGCATCGTCGGAGCCGAAGGCGCGCGCTCGAGGGGCCGATGCCGGTGTCAGCCGCTGACCGTGAAGTCGGCGTGCATCCCCTTCTGATAGTGGCTCTCGATGTTGCAGATGATCGCGTAGTGGCCGGGCTCCAGGTTGTCGATGGTGAGCGTCGCGTCCTTGCCCGACTCGATGTCCTCGGCCTCGTCGACGACCGTGATCTGCTCCTCCGGGACCAGGTCGTTCTCCACCGGGAGCTTGTCGGCCGGGGTGTCGGTCTTCACGACGAGGAACTCGTGGGTGTTCGCCCCGTTGTTCTTGATCGTGAACGTGATCTTGCCGGCCTTCCCGACCGGAGGACTCAGGGTGATCGACCAGTCGGCGAGGGTCGCCGAGATCGAATCCGACGGGGTCGGACTGGCCCCCTCGGGGGACGCTCCGCCGCCGCCTCCGCTCGAGCAGGCGGCGACGAGGACGACGGACGCAAGGCCGGCGACGACGCGCCGGCGCAGGGCACCACGCACGGCAAACCTCCCATCCCAGGACCGGACTCGGGACGCTCCGGGCTCGGGCGCGCCTCCGAGGGCGATCCGCACGCTGGCTGGAGCCAGCAATCGGGTCTACTGTTCCCGGTCCTCGCCGCAGTTGCCTATACTCGAAACTGGTGATTCCAGGCCGTCGAGGATGACCATTCTGCCGCCCACCACGCACCGACCGACGGCTCGATCCGGCTCCGGGGTCCGGCTCGGCCGGGTCGAACGGCGCCTCGAGGCCCTGACGCGGCAGCCCGCCCGGGCCCAGCTCGGTCTCGATCTTGCGAGCATCGCGTTTGCCGCCCTCCTGCCCTTCCGGATCCTGCCGCCCGACTTCCTCTTTCACTGCATCTTTGTTCTCCTCGTCGGGCAGGCCTTCCTCTTCGGCCTCGGCCCGACCCTCCGGCGCGTCGGTGCCTGGGCCGCCGTCATCACCGCCTACGCGGCGATCGTCCACAGCGGCGGCCCCCTGGAGCCGATGGAGTACGCCGAGTGGCCGCTCATGTTCGTCATCGCCGGCCTCGTCGCCTGGATGGCCGACCGACGGACGGCGACCGCCCACCACTACGTCGAGCTCTTCCGCCGGGCGAGCGACCGCCTCCTCACGGTCCAGGAGGACGAACGCCGTCGGATCGCCCTCGAGCTCCACGACGGGGTCGGCCAGATGCTCACGGCCCTCTCCCTCCGCCTCGAGGCGACGACGTCGGCGCGGGACGAGCCGGCGATCGGCGAGGCACGGCGACTCGCGGCCGATGCCCTCGGCGAGACCCGCCGGCTGGCGAACCGGCTGCGGCCGGCCCGGCTCGACCAGGTCGGCCTCGTCGCCGCGCTCCGGGAGCTCGCCCTCCACGCCGGCATCGGGGTCGAGCTCGAGGTGGCGCCGGGAGTCGACGACCGGCGCCTCGATCCGGCGGCGACGGCCGAGGCGTATCGGGTCGTCCAGGAGGCGCTGAGCAACGTCGCTCGTCACGCCGGCGTCGACCGGGCCCGGGTCGTCGTCGACGCCCTCGAGGGGCGGCTCCGGATCCGCGTCGTCGACGACGGCCGGGGATTCGACCTCGGGGCGGCCACCGGGTCGGGCCTCGGCCTCGTCGGGATGCAAGAGCGGGCCCGCCTCCTCGGCGGGGAGCTGTCGATCGAGTCCGCCCCCGGCCGGGGCACGACCATCGAGCTCCGAGTGCCACTCATCCCGGAGCCGGCGGCCGAGCCGGTCCTGGGGACGGGATCGGCGTGACCGTCGCCATCGGATCGCGCCCCTCGCCCGCCGGCGGAGCCGGCGGGCGCCGGATTCCGCGGATCACGATCGTCATCGTCGAGGATCACGCCCTCGTCCGGGAGGGGCTGCGCCTCATCGTCGAGGGTGAGCCCGGCCTCGAGATCGTCGGCGAGGCGGCCGACCCGGAGGCGGCCTTCGAGGTCATCGAACAGACGTCTCCGACGGTCGTCCTCGTCGATCTGACCCTCGGCGCCGTCGACGGGATCCCCTTCCTGCACCAGCTCGCCGTCCGCTTCCCGGCGAGCCGGGCCCTCGCCGTCACGATGCACAGCGACGGCGAGACCGTTCGCCAGGCCTTCCTCGCCGGCGCCGCCGGGTACCTCGTGAAGGGGGCGAGCCGGGCCGAGCTCCTCGCGGCGATCCGGGCCGTCGCCCGGGGGGAGCGCTACATCCACTCGGCGGTCGCCGGCGCCGTCCTCGACGATTCGCTCCGCTGGCTCCGCCACGGCGCGGCCCTGAGCCCGAGGGAGCGAGAAATCCTGCGGCTCCTCGCCGGCGGCCGCCCTGCTCCGGCGATCGCCCGCGAGCTCGGGATCAGCGTGAACACGGTCCGCCGCCACATCGCGAACCTCTCGGAGAAGCTCGGCGTGCGCGGCCGCGTCGCCCTCGCCCGGTACGCCATCGAGCACGAGCGGGCGACCCGGTGATCGCCCGGCGGTCTCGCCGGTCCGGGGCGACCCGGCCGCCGCCCTGCCCACCGATCTGCCCACCCCAAAACGTGCGGTGCGGATCCTCGTCGTCAACGCCGGCTCGAGCAGCCTGAAGCTCCGGCTCCTCGACCCCGACGACCGCCTCGTCGGGAGCCGCGACCTCGGCCCCCTCCGCGGTCCGAGCGACGAGGCGGCCCTGGCCGCGGCCATCGAGTCCCTCGGCCGGGTGGACGCCGTCGGCCACCGGGTCGTCCACGGCGGCCGCCTCTTCACCGCCCCGGTCCGCCTCGATCCGGCGGTCGAGGCCCGACTCCGAACCCTCGTCGACCTCGCGCCGCTCCACCTCCCGGCCTCGCTCGCCGCCGTCGCCGCCGTCCGGGCCGTCCTCCCGGACGTGCCGGCCGTCGCCTGCTTCGACACCGCCTTCCACGCGACGCTCCCGCCGGCCGCGGCGACGTACGCCCTGCCCGTCGAGTGGCGGAAGCGCTGGGATCTCCGTCGCTACGGCTTCCACGGCCTCTCCCACGCCTACGCAGCCCGCCGCGCGGCCGAGCTCGTCGGGCGGCCCCTCGAGGCGCTCCGGATCGTCACCTGCCACCTCGGAGCCGGGTCGTCGCTCGCCGCCGTCGCCGGCGGCCGTTCGGTCGATACGACCATGGGCTTCACGCCGCTCGAGGGGCTCGTCATGGCGACCCGCTCGGGAAGCGTCGACCCGGGCCTCGTCCTCTGGCTCCTCGAGCACGTCGGGATGCCGCCGGCCGAGATGGCGATGGCCCTCGACCATCGGTCCGGGCTCCTCGGTCTGGCCGGGACCGCCGACATGCGGGACGTCCTCGCCCGGGCCGACGCCGGCCGCGACGAGGCGCGCCTCGCCCTCGAGATCACGGTCCACCGCCTCCGGGCCGGGATCGCCGCGATGACGGCGGCCCTCGGCGGACTCGACGTCCTCGTCTTTACCGGCGGGGTCGGCGAGCGGGCGCCCAGGATCCGGGCCCTCGCCGCCGCCGGGCTCGGCTTCCTCGGCGTCGCGCTCGACAGCGAGCGGAACGCGGCGGCGGTTCCGCCGCCGGACCGCGAGGTCGGCGCCGACGGGGCGCCGGTCCGGGTCGTCGTCGTCGAAGCCCGCGAGGACCTCGAGATCGCCCGCCAGGTCCGAGCCGTCCTCCAGCCGTGAGGAAGGCCGCCTTGGGTGGCCGCCCGTAGAAACGGCTAGGTCCGCAGGCCGAGCCGCTGGCGGATTTCTTGGCGGAGCGCGGCAGCCGCCTCCTCGGACCGCGCGGCCGCGACCGCCCGTTGCTGGAGTGCCTCGATCTCGGCGGCCGAGAGGGCGGCGACGCCCGCGGTCACCGGCGTCAGCGCCATCTCGCCGGCCGCGGGCAGGCCCGCCGTCGATCCCTCGCCGACCTTGACGAGTCGGATCCGGCTCCCGGTGAACGCCGCCTGGCCCGAGATCGGGTCGGTGAGCGTGACGTCGCGGAGCGTCGGGTCGACCGCCATCGCCGGGTTCGGTGCCAGACCTCGGCCGCGGGCCGGCTCGCCGGGGATCGTCGCCCCGTCGATGGTGATGTCGCGGGCGCCGTAGGCCCAGTGGCCGTAGTGCCACGACACCATGACCGACCCTGGTCGCACGCCCTCGATGACCCGGACCCGTCCCTCGACGGGCTGTTCGCCCAGGTCGCCGAGATCAAACGTCCCGGTGAAGCCGGTGCCGACGAGCCGAACGACGTTGCCGTCGCGGAGACCCAGGCGGTCGGCGTCGAGGCGGTTGAGGTAGACGAAGTTTTCCGGCATGAGCGCCAGCTGGCCGGCATAGTTGCCGACGGTTCGCGACTGGCCGCCGTAGATCTCCTTGAAGGTGAAGAGGGCGAGGTCCATCTCGCCGGGGAACGCGACGGGGCGGCCGTCGAGGCCGGAGATCGGCTGGAAGATCGGAACCCCGGAGAACCGGTCGCCGGTCATCGCGTTCCGGCCGGTCGCGATCGGCTCGACGTAGAGGTCGAGGAGCTTGCCCCAGACGTGGCCGAGGAGCCCGTCGGGCCGGACGGTGCCCTCGACGGCGGGGTACGCCTTCTCGGAGGCCTCGAAGCGTCCGCCGCGATTGAGGACCGTGACGACCCGCCGCCAGTGCTCGCCGACCGCCGCCTGCCACTTCGCCTCGTCGTAGACGGCCGCCGGAAGGTGACGACGGGCCCGGCGGAAGTGCTCGAGCTCAGCGTCGCTCGCCTCGGGGACGGCGTCGCCCTCCTTGTCGCCCCAGGCGACGTTCGCCACCATCTTCAGGTGGTAGTCCTCCGTCCGCTTCAGCGGAATCCCCGCACCGAGCCCGTCGGGACCGAAGCCCGAGAGCCCGAGCGACCGGGCGAGGGCGATGACGAGGGTGTCGGCGCTCAACGGCATCTCCTCGCCGTCGACGGTCACGATCTCGGTCAACGGGGCCGCGACGGGCTGGCGGAACTTCGTGCTCTTCGTGAGGACGACCGGGCTCGTCCCGAGCCCGTTCGACCAGCGTTCGAGGTAGGTCAGATCCGGGAAGATGTAGTCCGCGTAGAGGCTCGTCTCGCCGATCGTCACGTCCGTGGCGATGAAGAGCGGGATCCGTTCGGTGTCCCGGAGCATGGCGATCTGGAGGTGACCGGCCGGGGTCGCCAGGGCCGGGGTTCCGTAGTGGAGCCAGAGGATCTTGATCGGATACGGGTAGCCGGCGTACGCGGCCGGGACGACCTCCTGGTAGACGTCGAAGGTGAACGGGAACCAGGGCCGGGGCGCCGGATAGCCGGCGAAGAGCGTGCTCGTCTCGTACGGGCCGCTCGCCTCCCGGGTCAGCTTGATTCCGAACGGCGTCAGCGCCCCGGGGTGCATCTTGTCGAGGGGGAAGGGCTGGCCCGGCTTGCCGCCCATGGCGTCCCACGAGCCGCCGCCCGGCGCCAGCCCGCCGATGTGGTCGACGTTCCCGATGAGGAAGTTCAAGGTGATGATCGCCTGGCCGGTGTAGTAGCCCGTCGTCTGCATGATCGGGCCCCGGTAGAAGTCGATGGCCGCCCGCTTGCCGTGGCTCGTGAACTCGCGGGTGAGCTCGACGACGGTGTCGAGGTCGACGCCGGCCTCCTCCGCGTAGAACTCGAGCGAACGCTCGCCGACGCTCTCAGCCAGGATCCGAAAGCCACTCTTCACTCGGAAGCGGCCGACGAACCGATCGACGTCGAGGTCGCCGACGATCGGCGTCGTCGTGTCGTACGGGTCGACGGCGGTCGGCTCACCGTCGACGAGGGTGACGAAATGTCCCTCGTCGCCGAGGCCGAGCTCCGAGGCTCGGACGAAGCGACCGGTCTCGGCGTCGACGAGCCACGTCGCATTCGTCCACGACGCCTCGCCGGCGGCCGCCGCGGCGGCCTTGTTCGCGTTCCGGAGGAACCGCTCGTCGAAGCGGCCGTTGTCGAGGATCCAGCGGATCATCCCGAGGGCGAGGGCGAGGTCGCCGCCGGGAGCGACGGGGATCCACCAGCCCTTCGCGGCGCTCTTCGAGAGCCGGGGGTCGACGACCGCCACCTTGAGACGGCCGTCGACGATGGCCCGCGAGACCCGGGTGCTCATCGGCGGCGGCCCGAAGTTCGCCTCGGCGAAGCCGGTGCCCCAGAAGATCACGAACTCGGCGTTCGCGTAGTCCGGCTTCATGTGGTTCGTCCCGACCTTCCAACCGGCGGCGGGATCCCACTGGGCGGTGGCGTACTGGAAGGCCACGTGGTGGGCCTGCTCGCAGATCGTCGTGTGGCCGTACCAGTTCACCGAGCCGGCGCTCTTGTAGACGAACCGCTGGGTGATCTTCTCGCGGTCGGGCGAGATCCGACCGCCGAGGAGGACGAACTGGTTGTTCTTCGGCCCCAGGTCCGGGTGGTCGGGGTCGATGAGGACGTCGAGGTGATCGGCGTGCTTCGCCTTGAAGTCGGCGACGGAGAGCTGCCCGGCGCGGACCGCCGCGACGTCGTCGGCCATCGCCTTCGCCAGCTCAGGATCGCGGAGGACGAGGACGTCGCGGAACCCGGGCACGACCCGATCCTCACCGAGATGGGCGAAGAGCCGGCCGCCCTCGACGATCTCCCGGATCGCCTGGTCGAAGTCGATGGTCTCCCAGCGGTTCGACCCCCGCGGGCCGGCCCGCTTCAGGACCTTTCGGAGCCGATACGGGTCGTAGAGCGTCTGGACGCCGGCCTGGCCCTTCGAGCAGATCGACCCGTCGACCCGGGCGGCGGTGGCGAGATCGGTGTCGTAGGCCAGGGACGGCAGGAGGTTCATCGGGCTGTACGGGTTGCCGTCGATCTTCGCGAGCAGCCCGTCCTGGACCTTCGTCTTGAGCGTGCACTGGGTGTTGCACTGGAGGCAGGTCGTGTAGACGAGGTTGTCGGGGTCGTCAAACGGGTAGGGCACCCCTTCCTCGGCCGAGCGGGCCGGCGAGGCGGCGCCGCCGAGGATGTAGCCGAGGTCGCCGAGGAGCGCCCCGCCGGCCGTCAGGGCACCGGCTTTGAGGATCTGGCGGCGGGAGACCTGCCACCGCCCCGGACCGTGGGTCATCGGACACCTCCATCGGAACCCGTCGACTGCTCGCCCGCCACCGACGTGAGGGGCGGGGGCGCGACGGACGTCGGTGGGTCGGCGACCGACCCGCCATCGGAGCGGGCCGGCACGAGCGGCAGGAACCGGTAGCCGACGAAGAAGAAGGCGATGCCGAGGGCGACGACCCCGGCCGTGACCTGCCACTCGAAGAGCGTGGGCAGATAGCTGTAGACGAGCCGGTTGCCGATCGGGTCGAGATACGCGCGCTCGAGCCCCTGGAGCTCGGGGGCGATGAGCCCCGGGATCACGAGGTTGAGGCGGACGGCCAGGAACATGACCGCCACGAGACCGGCCCCGATCGCCTGGAGGGCCGGCTGCCGGCGCGTCAGCAGGACGATCGGCACGACCACCCCGAGGAGGAGATGGAAGACCCAGAAGACGTACCAGTACGGCCCGAAGAGGACGTACGTGATCAGGTTGTATTCGGCGCCGACCTGGTACCAGGCCGGGATCGAGTACTCGGCGAACTCGAGGAGGAGATCGAGGACGACGAGGAGGATGACGATCCGGGCGAGATAGTCGACGAGCTCGCGGTGGGCCGCGTCCCGCTGCGGCCAGAAGAACCCGACGAGGGCCGTCATCAGCGCCCCACCCGAGAGGAGCGCCCCGCTCAGGAAGATGATCGGGAAGATCGCCGTGTTCCAGTACTCGCGGGCGACGACGGTCCCGAAGAGGGCGCCGACGCCGCCGTGGAAGGCGACGGCAAGCGGAACGCCCGCCGCCCCGAGGATCCGCAGCCAGCGCTCCCCCCTCGCCTGCTCGGCCGCGCTGAGCCGGACCAGCCTCGGCCGAAGGACGAGGACGAGCTCGGCCACGAGGAGGAGGAAGTAGGCCGTGTAGAGCCAGACCATCCAGGCCATCATCGAATGGAACTGGGGCCGAACGAAGACCTCCCAGAAGCGCTCCATGTGGCCCAGATCGAACAGGATCGACACGAGGGCCATGAAGAGGGTTACGACGGCCACGAAGAGGGCGAGCGGGCCGATCGGCTCGAGACGGCGAACGCCGAACACGTAGACGAGGCTGGAGAGGAGGAAGGCCCCGGCCGACAGGCCGATGAAGTAGATGTAGGCGGCGACCCAGAGGCCCCACGGGATGTAGCTCGAGTACCCGGCGAGGCGCTCGCCGACGAAGATCCGCTGGGCGATCCCGAGGCCGCCGAACGCGGCGAGGACGACCCAACCAAGGCCGAGGGCCAGCCACCAGAACCGGGCTTCGCCGGGCCCGCCCAGACGCCGGGCCAGCGACGCGTTCGAGGACACGATCGATCGAGACTGCGTCATCGCCGGCTCCTCACAGCAGGTAGTAGACCTTGGGCTCGGTCCCGAGCTCTTCCTTGAGCCGTACCGCATTCGGGCTGGCGGCCAGCTCGGCCACGAGCGACTCGGGGTCGTCGAGATCGCCGAAGAACGTCGCCCGGCCGATGCACGTCGTGACGCACATCGGGAGGAGCCCCTCGGCGAGCCGATGGGCGCAGAAGTGGCACTTTCGGGCGTTGCCGACCGGGCTGCTGGGGATCACGCCCTCCGATCGGCGCCACTCCTCGCCGTACTCGAAGCTCGGGAGCTCCTGATAGGCGCTGCCGGCAGCGAGGGCAAGGGCCGTCGGCTGCCCGCTCGCCGCCCGGTCGGTCCACCGCTCACCGAAGTCGAAGGTCCGGGCCTGGTACGGGCAGGCCGTGATGCAGTACCGGCAGCCGATGCAGGCGTCGTAGTCGATCTCGACGATGCCGTCCGGTCGCTTGAACGTGGCGTTCACCGGGCAGACCGGGACGCAGGGCGGGTTGTCGCATTGCATGCAGGGGCGCGGCAGGAACTTCCGGCTGACGTTCGGATAGCGCCCGATCTCGGTGTCGATGACCGGGCGATACACGACGCCGGGCGGAAGCTTGTTCTCCATCACGCAGGCGACGGTGCAGGCCATGCAGGCGACGCACTTGCGGGTGTCGATGACCATCCCCCAGCGCCGAGCCGCCGGCGGCTTCGCGAGGGCGCGGGCGAGATCACGCTGCATCCGAACGAGGACGTCCTCGTCGGCCTGCGGGCTGATCGCCAGGGTCGGAACGTCCCCGACCGGCGGACCGGCCGACGCGCCCGACGCGGCGTGATCGGTCCCGGGCGGCGCGGCGAGTGCGGCGTCGACGCGGTTCCACGAGAGGGCGAGCGCCCCGGCAGCGACGGCGGCGGCCTTCAAGAGGAACGCCCGCCGCGCACCGTCGGTCGTCGCCGCCTCCGCGGAGGTCGCGGGGCCGCGATCGTCGGCCTGGCTCGTCGCCGTCTCCAGGGGTTCGACGACCGTCATCGAATCGTCCTCTGCATCCGCTCGATTCCCTGCATCCGCTCAACCGGATCGCTCAACCGGACGGGCGGCGGCCGCATGCGACTGCCATCGCTTGGGGCGTGGCTCCCACAGACCCTCGCCGGCGACCCGGCGGGCCAAGGCACCTCGTGCGCATATGTAGGTCTCGCGCATAGCTCGTCCGTAGGGCCAAACGGCCCCCGACGGCGGGCTACCAGGACCGAAGGGGCTCGGCCGTTAGCCGGATCGCATCGCCAGGAGGGCGACGGCGCCGAGGATGGCGACGTTCACGACGATCCCGGCGGCCGCCTCGGGGAGCCCGAGGATGCAGAAGCCGAGCGACACGAGGGCGAGGGCGGCGACGAGCGGCAGCGCCCAGGTCGTCCCCTGCCAGACCCCGACGGCGGCGACGACGAATCCGACGGCGAGGGCGAGCCAGCCCAACCCGAGGAGGCGAACCCCCGCGTCGCCGACCTGGAGAGTGCCGTTGAGGACGGTCGTCCGGTACGGGTAGTCGGGCAGGGTGGCGAGCCGCCAGGGAACGACGAAGCCGATGAGGTGGATGAGGCCGTGGGCGGCGAGCCCGAGGGCGACGAGGAGCTGGATCATGGGTCGGTACCGTCTGGGGCCGGGGCCGGACCGGGGCGCCGGCGCTCCGGCGCGATCCCGATGATCCGCTGCCGGGAGGCGCGCGGCACCTGGCAGACGGCCGGATCCCTGAGGCCACATGGCCCCCGTGAGGGCAATGGCCGTGAACCGGAGCCGCTACGTAGAAGCGCGATTAGTATAAATCGGCTTATACTATTGCCATGCGACGCCCGTTTGTCGATCGCCGACCGGAACAGCGGGTGCTCAACGAGGCCTGGCAATCCGACCGCGCCGAGCTCGTTGTCGTCCACGGTCGGCGTCGAGTCGGGAAGTCGGCCATCCTCGTTCGTTTTGCGGCCCGTCGCCCCGTCGCCTTCTACGTCGCAGCCCAACAGCTTCGGCGTGACCAGCTCACCGACCTCGGCCGAGCCCTTGGGCCGCTAGCGGCCGGCTTCCGCCCGGGGCGACCGGCTCGGCTGGCCGTCGACGACTGGGCCGAAGCGCTGGCGATCGTCTCCGACGCCGCCCAGCACCGGCGGGTCGGACTCGTCCTCGACGAGTTCCCGTACCTCGTCGATGCCGATCCGGCGTTGCCCTCGATCCTCCAGCGCTGGTGGGACGCCGTGGGCGGACAGCGCAACCTCGTCCTCGTCCTGTCGGGTTCGGAGCAGGCGATGATGCGACGGCTCACGTCTCGCGAGGGTGCCCTCTACGGCCGACCGACGCGAGGGATCTGGGTTCGGCCCTTTGATTACTTCCATGCCGGGCGATTCGTCGCAGCCTGGCCACCCGAAGACCGTCTCCGAGCGTACGCTGTGGCCGGGGGAATCCCGGATTATCTCGAGGAGTTTCGCTCCGAAGCCTCCCTCAGGGACGAGCTCCTGCGTCTCGCCTACTCGCCGGAGGGCCGCCTCTTTCGGGAAGCACCCGACCTCCTTCGCTCGGAGTTCAGTGAGCCGAAAACGTACGAGTCGATCCTGCGGGCGATGGCCCGAGGGGAACACCAGCCGGCTCGCATCGCCGACCTGGCGGGGCTCAAGGGGGCGACGGCTGTGGGCCCGTACCTGGAGCGCCTCATGGCCCTCGAGCTGGTCGAACGCCAGGTGCCGCCGCTCCAGGCGTCGGAGCCACGACCGCGGACTAGCCGCTATGTGATCGCCGACCCCTACCTCCGGTTCTACTTCGCCCTCGTCGATCCGTGGCGAAGCGCCATCCTCCTGGGTCAGGGCGCGCGAGTCCTCGACACGATCTGGCCGACGGCCTTCGACGAGTACGTGAGCCGGGTCTTCGAGGACGTCGCCGCCCAGTACGTCCGCCGCCTCGCGGGCGCCGGTGTGGTGCCGGTCCTCCAGGCCGTCGGGCGGCAGTGGCTCGCGGCCGGCGACATCGACGTCGTCGGCGTTAGCGGCAACCGGTTGGTGGTCGCCGGATCGGCGAAGTGGCGCCGCTCTGTCGTGACGACGGGGGATCTGGTGGCCCTCCAGCGGGCGGCTCGATCGCTCAGCCCCGCCGACGAGCCGGCGCTCATCCTCTTCTCGCGGTCGGGCTTCGAGCCGGCCCTTCGGCGCGCTGCCGGCGTCCGCCTCGTTCGACCGGCCGACCTCTTCGCGCCGTGGCTCGACGACGAACCTCGCCCGGACCGATCCGGCTCCTCGACCTGAGCCCGCGCCTGGCGTACCCTTCGGGGATCCGCCCGGCGGTCCGCCCCGAGCAGCGGCCGATCCGGCGGACGTAGGGCAGCGCGGCGCCGGAGCCGGCTTCCGGCGACGGCGGCGCGCGCCGAGGTAGCCATGGGAACCCTCGTCGTCGCCATCGGTGGCAACTCCCTCATCCGCGACCCCCGCCACGTCACCGAGGCCGACCAGTACCGGGCGATCGGGGACACGGCCGACCACATTGCGGCGATCGTCCGCGGCGACGTGCGGGTCGCCATCGGGCACGGCAACGGGCCCCAGGTCGGCTTCGTCCTCCGCCGCTCCGAGCTCGCCCGCCACGAGGTCCACGAGGTCCCCTTCGACGTCGCCGTCGCCGAGACCCAGGGCTCCATCGGCTACGAGCTCGCCCAGAACCTCGAGCGGGTCTTTCGACGCCGGGGGATCGAGCGTCGGGCGGTGGCGATCGTGACCCAGGTCGAGGTCGCGCCCGACGACCCCGCCTTCGACGCCCCGTCGAAGCCGATCGGCTC